>CADBYQ010000066.1 GCA_902798865.1 Pseudoselenomonas ruminantium
TCCTGCAGCAGCTGGGCAGTGAAGATGTGGGCATGACCTGGCTGATGCGGGGCATGAGTTATGTATCCGGCGTGGCGCGGCTGGTGGATATCGGTGAAGGCAAACTGCCGGATTATCAGCGTGCCTGGCGGCAGGAACTGCGGAAAAATGCGCCGCTGCTCACGGTGGATAAAATCATGAGCAATGCGGATATGCAAAAGGCCATGGAACAGTATGGCAATGAGCCGGTCAGTCACCTTTGTGAATATGCCACCGCAGAACTGGTGCGCCGTTATGGCTGGACTGCACTCTATAATTGGCAGTTGGCCGCCCGCAGAAGCGGCGATGGCAAGCAGGCTTTTTTGCAGGTGTTTGGCATAACGGCCGCAGACTTTGGTGCGCAGGTGCATATGATGATTTATTGACGGATGACTTATTGACCGCAGTCAGGAGTGAAATTACTCTTGAATAGTGGCGGTGACTTGTGTTATACTAGTTACGTTATTTTGAAATTGAAACGCTTTGAAAAAGCATTCAGACATTATTGGAGGGCGTAAGTTAATGATTAATAGTACTGATTTTCGCACGGGTTTAACCATCGAAATCGACGGCAATGTTTGGCAGATTGTGGATTTCCAGCATGTAAAGCCGGGTAAAGGCGCTGCTTTCGTGCGCACGAAAATCAAGAATGTTGAAACCGGTGCAGTAGTTGAACGTACGTTCAACCCGAACGAAAAAATGCCGGCAGCACACCTCGAGACGCGCACTATGCAGTATCTCTATGAAGCTGATGGCATGTACACGTTCATGGACACGGAAACTTATGAACAGAGCGAACTCAACACGGAAACGCTCGGCGATGCACTGAACTACCTGAAAGAAAACATGGAAGTTAACCTCCAGACGTTCAAGGGCCGCATCATCGGCATCAGCCTGCCGAACTCCGTTAACCTCGCTGTTACGGAATGCGAACCCAGCGTTAAGGGTAACACGGCTACGGGCGCAACGAAGATGGCTAAGCTGGAAACGGGCTATGAAGTCCGCGTACCGCTGTTCATCAACGAAGGCGATGTGCTACGCATCGATACCCGTACGGGTAACTACATCGAACGCGCATAATTAAGTTCACGATGTACGGTGACTGCCGCATCATTTATATGGTGCGGCAGTTTTTATCTTTGTGGAGATTTTCGTGGAAAACGCAGATAAACTTGCATAATTTTGCAGGAATATGCCTATTTATTCGCGAAAGTATTATAACGAATAATAATATGCATATTATTATTCGTTGAAACGCGAATCGGTTGTTTTGCCTATGGCAAAACATGAACAAAGGCGTTATAATAATATAAGATTAGTATGCGTCACATGATATGGAGGGATTTGTAATGGATCAGGCAAAAGAAATGGTAAAAAAAGACAATTCTCTGGGTTCAATTCGCATTGCTGATGAAGTGGTCAGCATTATTGCAGGCCTTGCCGCAACGGAAGTTGAGGGCATTGCCGGCATGAGCGGCGGTATCGCCGGCGGTATTGCTGAGATGCTGGGCCGCAAGAACTTTGCCAAGGGCGTAAAGGTTGAAGTCGGTGAAAAAGAAGCTGCCGTTGACCTCTATATCATTGTGAAATATGGCGTGCGTATTCCGGATGTTGCCCTGGCAGCACAGGAAAATGTCAAGCAGGCCATTGAGAACATGACGGGACTTTCCGTAGTGGAAGTCAATATCCATGTACAGGGCGTAGGCTTCCCGGACGAAGAAGACAAGACGGAGGAGGTACGCGTCCGCTAAAATGTAGATAGCGGAAAGAGGCGTATTCTATGAGTATAATCAATCGGTTTTTGTTGTTGCTGTTGTCCCTTACGGGAATCGCCTTGTCCGGAGCCGTGTTGGCGGCTGCTGTGCAGGTCCTGCCAGAAAATGTCTGGCTCAAACAGTTGCATTTTGCCCTGGCGCAGAAGGAAACGCTGGCTGTCTGTGTAGTGGCCCTGCTCATTTGTCTTAAACTGCTATTGGCGGTGTTTTCCCGCAAGCCGGGGGAGCCGTCTACCAGCAAGGGTGAGTATGTGATTGATGCCGGCCCTAAAGGAGAAGTGCGGGTGGCCCTTGAGGCTATACGCAGTTTGGCAGACCGGATGGCCCGTGAGGTTCATGGCGTACGGGATGCCAATGTGCGCATCAAGGCGAAGAACCCCAAAGAAGGTGCGGCCAGCCTGTCGCTTGATGTGGATTTGACGGTGGGCCGTGAGGCGGATGTTTCCCTGGTGGCCAAGACGCTGACGGACAGGGTACAGGAACATTTTCGGCGTACGATGGCCCTGGAAGATGTACCGGTCAATGTCGTGGTTTCGGAGGTTTCCGATGTCCAGCCGGAGAAAAAACATCGTGTGGTCTAAGGCGGTGAAGGCATAGTGAAGGAAGAATTTGGACAAGTACTGACCCAGCTATGGCAGAATCATCGCGGCAAGACCAGCGGCCTTGTGATTGGCATGCTGTTCGGGACAGCGATTTTGTGCTTTGGTTTTTGGCATACGTTCTTTGTCATCTGCTGCGGGCTTATTGGTTTGTTTATCGGTTTGCAGCTCGATAACGGTGAGGATGCTTGGGCAAATATCCGCGAAAAGATATGGACTTTATTTGAGCGTTTTCAACGATGAGAAAAAAGATTTAAGGAAGGTTAGTAATGAGTCGTAGACAAGCAAGAGAAGCAGCCCTGCAGGCGCTTTTTCAGTTAGATTTGAATCCGGGTGAGGAAGGTCAGCAGGAGCAGTATGAAACTCTCGCGATTGATACGGTGCTGGGCGAAGCGGAGAAGATGAGTGCCCGGGACCGGGAATTTGTAAGTACCTTGGTACATGGCACTCGCGCACATATAGCGGAGATTGACAGCTTGATTGCCGCCAGTTCCAAGGATTGGAGACTTGAGCGTATGGCAACAGTGGACCGCAATATTACACGGCTGGCAACTTTTGAGATTCGTTTCGCAGAAGAAACGCTCACGCCGAATATTGCTATTAATGAAGCTGTGGAACTGGCGAAAAAGTATGGTACTGATGATTCCAGCCGTTATGTCAACGGCATTCTGGGAGCAATGATGAAAGCCCAGTAAGGTGCAAAGACTGCCAGACCCATGTCGGGGCTGGCAGTTTCGTGTGTATGGGGGTAAACGATGGCTGTCCATTCGGTAAGTGATGTCAACCGCTATTTGAAGGACCTGCTGGCAGGGGAACCTTTGCTGCAGGGAATTTCGGTACGTGGAGAAATTTCCAACTTCAAACAATACCCTTCTGGGCACTGCTATTTTACCTTGAAGGATACAAATTCGGCGCTCAAATGTGTGATGTTCCGCAGTCGGGCGCAGTATCTGCGTTTTTTGCCGCAGAATGGCATGCAGGTGGTGGCTGGTGGCAGCATTGCGGTCTATGAGCGCGATGGCGTCTATCAGCTTTATGTAGATAACCTGATACCGGAAGGCACCGGCGACTTGGCGCTGGCTTTTGAACAGCTCAAGGAGAAACTGGCGGCTGAAGGGCTTTTTGACCCTGCAAGGAAACAGCCCCTGCCAGCGTTCCCAAAAAAGATTGGCGTGGTGACGAGCTCTGCCGGTGCCGTACTGCGTGATATTTATCGGGTTTCCAAACGACGCTGGCCGGGAATTCAGCTGGTGCTCTATCCCGTGCAGGTACAGGGGGAAGGGGCTGCTGAGCAGATTGCCCGTGGCATAGATTTTTTTGCCGAGGAATATGCCGTAGATGTGATTATTGCCGGCCGGGGCGGCGGCTCGATGGAAGATTTATGGGCGTTCAATGAGGAGCCTGTGGTGCGGGCGATTGCGGCCTGTCCTGTGCCGCTCATTTCGGCGGTCGGGCATGAAACGGACTTTACGTTGGCGGATTTTGCGGCAGATGTGCGGGCAGCAACGCCTTCGCAGGCGGCTGAACTGGCTGTACCTGACCGGTCAGAAGTTATGCGTCAGGTAGAAAATCTGACCGGTCAACTGACCCGCCAAGTGCAGCGTGAGCTTGCCCTGCGTCGTCAGCGCTTGGAAGGGCTGTTAAACAGCCGCGTAATGCGGGAGCCGCAGAGCATGCTTGCTGAGCGCCGCCAACGGCTGGATTTCCTGCTGGCGGGGCTGCAGCGTACAGCCAAGGTAGAATTACAGAGCAAACAGCACAAGCTGGGCCTCATCTTAAACCGTTTGGCGGCCATTAATCCGGCTGCGGTTATGGGCCGTGGTTATGGGATTGTCACCAGGCAGGATAAGCTCGTGAGCAGTATCCAGACGGTGGAGATTGATGATGAATTGCAGCTGACCTTTACGGACGGCCATGTTCAGGCAAAGGTGCTGGCAAAAATAGGGAAGGGTGACGGATAATGCCGCGCAAGAAAGAACTCTCCTTTGAGGATGCGTTGGACAAGCTGGAAAGCATTGTCAAGCAGATGGAAAATGGCGACAGCAGCCTCAAGGAGTTAATGGATAATTACACCGAGGGCATGAAGCTGGGCGAGGCTTGTCTTAAAGAACTCAGTAAAGCCGAAGCGGCCATGGATTTGGTGGTTCATGTGGACGACAAGGGCAAAATTGCCGAAAGCAAACTGGTAATAGAGGGAGAATAACCATGGAATTAAAGAAAATTTGGCAGGAACGCAGTGCACTGGTTGAAAAGCAGCTGGTTGAGGAGCTTAACGAGAGGGACCCTTTGAACAAGACCCTTTGTGAATCCATGAAATACAGTCTGATGGCTGGCGGCAAGCGACTGCGTCCGATTATGCTGATGGCGGCCGCTGATGCTGTGGGCGCCAAGGGCACGGATTACCTCACGACGGGCTGCGCCATGGAGATGATTCATACCTATTCCCTGATTCACGATGATTTGCCGGCTATGGATGATGATGATTACCGCCGCGGCAAGCTCACCAATCATAAGGTATATGGTGCCGGTATGGCAACGCTGGCCGGTGACGCGCTGTTGACCCTGGCTTTTGAAGTCATGTTGCGCCAGCAGGGCGTAAGCGCTGAGACGCTGGTGCAGGTCGTACGGGAAATCAGTCAGGCTGCTGGCCCGGATGGCATGGGCGGCGGACAGGCGCTCGATTTGGAATCCGAGGGCAAGCAGATTTCCATGGAAACCATGAAGAAGATTCATTTGGGCAAGACTGGCGCCCTGTTCCGGGCGGCTATCCGCAGCGGTGCCATCTTAGGCGGTGCCAGTGAAGACGAGTTGCAGGCGCTTACGGTTTATGCCGATAATTTTGGTCTGGCCTTCCAGATTACGGACGATATTCTGGATGTCATTGGGGATGAAAAGGTTATTGGCAAGCCGGTAGGCAGTGATGAAAAGAATCACAAGTCCACTTATGTGACGCTGACTTCGCTGGAAGAAGCACAGCGATTGGCACAGGAAGCTGTGGATACGGCCATTGATGCCTTGAAGATTTTCGGTGAGGAAGCGGATTTCCTGCGGGAACTGGTGGCCTATCTGATGAAACGCAATAAATAATGGGGATGTGCGCATGACAATGTATCCGTTACTGGAAAAAATCAAGGAAGCAGCAGATATCAAGCGATACAGTGTAACAGAATTGGAACGGCTGGCCAAGGAATTGCGAGCCTTTATCGTAGAGACGGTGGCTGAAAACGGGGGACACTTGGCACCGAGTTTAGGAACCGTAGAACTGACATTGGCGCTCTATAGTGTATTTAATTTTCCAAAGGATAAACTGATTTGGGATGTGGGCCATCAAGCCTACAGCCACAAGATTCTCACGGGACGCCGGGAAAGATTCCATACCCTGCGTCAAAAGGGGGGCATTACGGGCTTTCCCAACCGCTTTGAGTCGGATTATGATGCCTTTGGTGTCGGCCATGCCAGTACGTCGATTTCAGCGGCTTTGGGCATGGCGATTTCCCGGGATTTAACCGGGCGCAACAACGAGGTTATCGCGGTTATTGGTGATGGTGCCCTGACTGGCGGAGAAGCCTTTGAGGCGCTGAATCAGGCAGGCGATTTGGGCAAAAAACTCATTGTTATCCTCAACGACAATGAAATGTCCATTGATAAAAATGTCGGTGGGCTTAGTGATTACCTGTCCCGTATCCGCATTACGCCCCAGTACAACCGCGCCAAAAAGGATATGGGCAATCTACTGATGAGCATTCCCCATATTGGCGATAAGGCCTTCAAGACCGCACAGATTGTAAAAGACAGCGTCCGGGCGGCTTTGGTGCCGGGCAGCGTTTTTGAGGAAATCGGCTTTCACTATATTGGTCCGGTAGATGGACACAATATCAGCCTGCTGCAGGAGCTTTTCGAGCGGGTGCGCGAGATGGATGGGCCTATTCTTATCCATATCCATACGACCAAGGGCAAGGGCTATGCGCCGGCCGAAATGGAACCAGACAAGTTCCACGGCATTGGCAAATTTGACCGGGAGACGGGCAAGTGCCCGCAAAAGACGGGAGCACCTTCCTATACGTCCGTATTCAGCAAGGCATTAATTGAGCTGGCTGCAAAGGACAGCAATATCACCGCAATCACGGCGGCCATGCCCAGCGGCACGGGCCTCAAAGCCTTTGGCGAGGAATATCCTAACCGGTTCTTTGATGTGGGCATTGCCGAAGAACATGCGGTGACGCTGGCGGCCGGTATGGCTGCTGATGGCAAGCATCCCGTGGTGGCGCTTTATTCCACCTTTGCGCAGCGTGCCTATGACCAGCTGATGCATGATGTTTGTCTGCAGAATCTGCCCGTGACCTTGTGCCTCGATAGAGCTGGGCTGGTCGGTGCCGATGGCCCGACCCATCATGGTGCGTTTGACTTATCCTATCTGCGGCATATGCCCAATATGACGATTTTTGTGCCCAAGGATGAAGCCGAGCTGCGCGATATGCTGGCTAAGGCGGTCAGCATGGATAGCCCCACGGCAGTGCGCTATCCTCGCGGAGCGGGCAAGGGCGTTGAGCTTGCGGCAGGTTTTGCCGATATTCCTGTGGGCAAGGCGCAGCTTCTGCGCGAGGGAAGCGATGTGGCGATTTTGGGTGTAGGCCCGCTGCTCTACAAGGCTGAAGAAACTGCCGCTATGCTGCAGCAGCAGGGCATTTCTGCCGCTGTGGTCAATATGCGCTTTGTTAAGCCGTTGGATACGGATATGATTAAAAGGCTCAGCCATGTGAAATTAATGGTTACGTTGGAAGAAAACAGTCTTGTTGGCGGTTTTGGTTCCGCTGTAGCAGAATACCTAATGGACAGCGGTTTAAGCCGCAATTTGGATTTACTGCGGCTGGGCCTGCCGGATAAGTTTATCGAGCAGGGCACGCAGGAAGAACTCTTGACCCTTTGCGGCTTGCAGCCGGAACAGATGGCAACGAAGATAAAGGAAAGATTGAACTGATGGCAAAACAGAGATTGGATATGCTTTTGGTGGAACGTGGCCTGGCAGGCAGCCGGGAACGCGCCAAACGCATGATTATGGCCGGGGAAGTCCTCGTAGACAATCAGAAGATAGATAAGGCCGGTGCTACGGTGAAGGCTGAAGCGGAAATCCGTCTGCTCGGCAGCGATATTCCCTATGTCAGCCGCGGCGGGTTGAAGCTGGCCAAGGCCATGAAGGAATTTGGCGTGGAGATTACGGGCAAACGCTGTGCCGATATCGGTGCTTCGACTGGTGGCTTTACGGACTGTATGCTGCAAAATGGTGCGGTACAGGTCTTTGCTATTGATGTTGGCTATGGCCAGCTGGCCTGGAAATTGCGTACCGATGAACGCGTGGTCAATATGGAGCGCACCAATATCCGCAATGTGACGCTTGAAGACATTGGCACGGCGCTTGATTTTGCCTCCATTGATGTGGCGTTTATTTCGCTGACCAAGGTGCTGCCGGTGACGTACAGCCTGCTTACGGACAGCGGAGAAGTGGTGGCACTCATCAAGCCCCAGTTTGAAGCCGGCCGGGAAAACGTGGGCAAGAAGGGCGTTGTCCGCGATCCCAAAGTGCATGAAGACGTCATTCGCAAGGTAACGGCGTTTGCGCGGGAATTGGGCTTTGTCACCATGGCCCTGACCTATTCTCCCGTGAAGGGACCGGAAGGCAATATTGAGTATCTTATCCGCCTGTCCAAGGATAAGGCGCAGGAAGATACAGTGACGGAGGAGCGGATTGTCACGGTGGTGGCAGATGCCCACGGTGAACTGGATAAGTAAAAAAACAGGCAGATAAGGAGCTGAATCTTTATGCCGATTAAGACGATTGCCATATTTCCCAATGTCAGCAAACCTCAGGCCCCGGAGGTATTGCGGCGGATTTTACAATTTTATCAGGATAAAGATGTGCAGCTGATGCTTCCTGTGGATGAGTCCCGCTATTTTGATTTGGAATACTTAGGCGTGCCGGATATCGAAAAGAAAGCAGCCGATATTGCTTTGTCCATTGGCGGTGATGGTACCCTTTTGGGCGTCTGCCGCCGCTATGATGCCATGGCCGTGCCGGTCTGTGGTATCAATATCGGTACTTTAGGCTTTATGGCCGATATTGAACTCAGCGAACTGGAAACGAAGCTGCAAAAGCTGCTTGATGGCGATTACCGCATTGAACATCGGCTGCTGCTCGCGGGCTTTGCCAAATCGGATGGCGAAGAACGCTTTTTAGGTCATGCCATTAACGATGTGGTCATCACCAAGGGCGGTGTGGCACGTATGCTGCATTTGGGGTTATCCATCAACGATTCCCATCTGATGGATTACAAGGCCGATGGTGTAATCGTATCCTCGCCGACCGGTTCTACTGCCTATTCCCTGTCGGCCGGCGGGCCGATTATGAGCCCGTCCATACAGGCACTGCTCGTCACGCCCATCTGTGCCCATACCTTTAACATCCGGCCCTTGGTGGTTGGGGAAGATGATGTGGTGCACATTAAAATTGCAGCAATCCATCAGGATATTCTCGTGACCTTTGACGGGCAGGAAAGCTTCCGCCTGCTGCCCGGTGATGAGGTAACCGTGATGAAGTCCACGGTGCAGGCAGGCATTATCAAATTTGAAGACAAGGATTATTATCAGATTTTAAGAACAAAACTTTGGAAAAACAATGGGGTGGAATCATGAGCTCGATGAAAGGAAATAAGCGTGAAGGTGAAAAGGTGAAAAGTGTTCGCCAGGCCGTGATCAAAAACATCATCGATCGGCAGATCATTGAAACGCAGGAGGATTTGGCTGAAGCCTTGCGGCAGGAGCGGATTAAGGTGACGCAGGCCACCGTTTCCCGGGATATCAAGGAAATGATGCTCATTAAAGTCCCCACTGGCGATGGACGCTATCGTTATGCCTATCCGATGAATAATACGGTTATTTTTACGGAAGAACGCATGCAGCGCTTGTTTCAGGATACCGTGCTTGGCTGTGACTACAGTGAAAATATTGTTGTGCTGAAAACCCTGCCCGGCGGAGCGAATACGGTGGCTTCGGCGCTCGACCATGCCAACTGGCCTGAGGTGCTGGGCACCGTCGCTGGCGATGATAATATCTTCATCATTGTAAAGCCTAAGGCGGCAGCACCGGAAGTTACGCAGCGGCTGTTGGCTTTCTTGAACTAAAGGAGACGCATGGGATGCTGAAAACATTAACGGTTTGGAATTTTGCCCTGCTGGAACATGTTCAGGTGGAATTTGGCGAAGGGCTGAATATACTGACTGGTGAAACCGGCGCGGGCAAGTCAATCCTGATTGACGCTTTGGGGGCTATCCTGGGACAGAGAGTTTCCTCGGATGCTATCCGTACCGGCTGCGAATGGCTGCGGGTAGAGGCTGTCTTTACGCTGGATGATGAATCCTTAGGGCTGCATGAATTGCTTTCCGGTCAGGCCATTGATGACTCGGAGGGACTCTTAATCATCACGCGGCAGGTGACTAAAGGCGGCCGCAGCATGGTGCTGGTCAATGGTTGTCATGTTACGCTGACGATTTTGAAGCAGATTGGCGCCTTTTTGGTGGATATTCACGGTCAGAATGAAAATCTGGCCCTGTTGAAGGAAGAAAGTCAGTTTGCCCTGCTCGATGATACTCTTTAATACAGCCGCCCTTCTCTCATCCAGGTTTCTCAGATAGGAGAGCCTCTCATTCAGCTTGCGCAGCTGTTCGTCATTGA
>CADBYQ010000067.1 GCA_902798865.1 Pseudoselenomonas ruminantium
CGGGACTGGCACCCAGGAACGCGAGCAGTGGCTCCATAAAGAGCCAGAGAGTAAGCGCCAGGAAGGTGCTTATGACCACGCCGCTGATGGTAATCAGGGTGAACCGTCTATGGGCAAGCTCGCGATTGTCCTCGCCCAAGGTTTTGGCAACCAGTGCCGAACCGCCGGAGGCGAGCATAATGGCCAGCCCCAATACGAGATTGAATGCCGGATAGACGATGTTGGATGCAGCAAGTGCGTCACTGCCGACGAAGCGCCCGATAAAGATGCCATCGGTTACGGTGTAGAGTGAAATCACAATCATCATGCCGATGGACGGGGTCGCAAACATCAACAGTGACCACATACTGTGGTGATAAGATAGTGGATTATGGGTGTTCTTACGCATAAAAATTTCCTTTCGTTAAACATAATTTTCTTGAACACTTGATTTTTATACTGTATATTAAGCATAAAGGATACAGTAGCTGTAATGTCAAGGGGGATTTTTCATGGCACGTCACATGACCTTCCATGTGGGCGAGTTTGCCCGCATGACCGGTGTAAATAAGCGCACCTTGCACTATTATGACAGCGAGGGGATATTCAGCCCGGACAGTGTGGAGCCCAATGGCTACCGCGCCTATTCCTCCCGCCAGTTTTACCCTTTTTACATGATTCGGATGTTCCGGGATATGGGGCTCGATTTGTCGGAAATCAAGGAGTACATGCAGGGGCGCACGCCGGAAAAATTTGCCCGCTTGCTGGTCGAGCAGGAAGAATGGTTAGAGCAGGAAATGGCTAAGCTAAAGCGCATGCGGCAGATTGTAGCCAACCAGCGGCAGCTTTTGGCAAAGGCGCAGGAAGTACGGCTTGATGAAGTGGAGGAGCAAGAATTTGCCGACTGCCGGCTGGTGGTTTCGGAAAACTTGCGCCAGCTTTGCTTGCGGGAGGATTGGGAAGGCGTGGAGCGGCAGTTTGCCACGCACTTGCGCGATGTGATGGAGGGCGAAGTCCTCACCGGTTATACCTTCGGGGCGATGGTGTCTCCGCAGGATTTTATGCGTCCGGGACATGAGCAGGTGGTCAGCTATTATTATGTGCCCACGGATAAACCATGGCGGCAGCTGCCCAAGGATTACCGTCGCCTGCGCAAAGGCGGACGCTTTTTGGTGACTTACTTTGCCGGCGATTACATGAATACGTCCGTGTCCTATGCCCGTCTGCGGAATTATATGCAGGTACACGAGATTAGCCCGGCGGGCTTTGCCTATGAAGAAAGTTTGATTGAAGATATGAGCACAGCCGATGCACGGGAATTTATTACCCGCATTGCGGTGCCGGTAACGGAGAATAAGCAGTAATTTTCATTTATTTTTAAGCGGGAAAATGATATAATGTTAGCACATATCGACAAATAAAACGGATTTTTTTAGCAAACTCTAAGAATTAGATGTTAGCATAGCAAGGAGGGAATGCCATGGGAGCGTTCACGTTTACCGTTGAGAAGCCCTGTCCGATTTGTGGAGAGTCCACGCGTGTTGTAAAGACGAAGGCAAAAATCGCTGTGGATAGCACCGATGAGGATTTTTGTGTTCATTACAAGGATTTTAATCCCTATTTGTATAAAATCTGGTTTTGCGAAAAATGTGGCTATGCGGCAGACGAAAAGACCTTCCTTGGTTCTATGCCGGTGGTTCATAAGCGGAAAATCAAGGAATTTTTGGACAGCCGCAAGCTAGGGATGGAGTTTGTCGAAGAACGGACTGTTCCTGACGCGGTAGCAGCTTACAAGCTGGCTATTTTTTATGCGGAAATGACCGAACAGCCTTTGGCTAAGCGGGCCGGGATGTATCTGGGGCTGGCATGGATTTTCCGTTATTCCGGGGAACAGGATAAAGAAACGGAAATGATGCAGAGAGCGGCCGACCTTTACGACCAGTCCTTGATGACGGAGCGCTTTCCCCAGAATGGTATGAGCGATGATACGGCTGTTTATTTGATTGGGGCTATTTATTATCGGTTGAAGGATTATGAGAAGGCCACGCAGTATTTGTCCCGTCTTATTGGCGACCAGAGCTTGCGTGACCGGGATGTACAGTTATACAAGCGTGCCCGTGATTTGTGGCAGAGCGTTCGTGAGGACCAGGGCGAGGCGGAAAAGGAGGAGAAGAAGTGATTGATTTGCCAGTAAGTTGGCAAGAACAGTTGCAGCAGATAGACTGGGCCAAAGTGCAGGAGAAAGTTGCTGACTATGGCCCTGCTTTGCGTGTTATTCGTGATACATGGGATCGGGAAACCCTGACAGAAATCAGTCAGGGTAACCTCTTTGTCTCGGATAAAATGCTTAATGAGGCCATTGCCAGGAATATCAAAGAAGACAGCCCGGCAAGGTCTGTTCTTTTGGAGTCCAAGGAAAACGGCCGGTTGAATGTAACGATTGATACCGTTAAACTGGGGAAAGTCGAGCTTTCCGGAGAGGTAAAGGAATTTGTCCACGACGGGGATAAATCCTATATGGTTTACCGTGTGCGGGAACGGAATATTCCCAATCATGGCCTGATGTCCTGGGTCTTTTCCCGGATTTCCATGGCTATGGCGCAGCGCATGGTGGGGAATCTGCATATTTCCGATGATATACCGGTGGAAATAAAGCACAACAATGTGCGCATTGATTACAGTAAGGTGCTGGCAGATTCGGATTTTGGCAAGACTATGTTCCATGGCCATCGCTTGTTGGATATGATTGAGATAGAGAAAGCCACGCCGAAAGAAGGCGGGATTATGTTTCAGACAAAGCTCAATATACCAGATGATGTAAAAGATGATTTGAAAAATCTTTTGCCACAGAAAAATAAAGAATGATTTTTTGTAGGATGATGATTGAGAGGAGAGAGATTTTTTGTACAGTCTGTACAAACGGGGAACAGTATGCACAGCTGCGTTTATGGCAGTGATGATGCTTATGCCAGCTGTTTTTGCCCGTCACAAAGAGGTAAAGCCAGATAAAATACTGTTTATTCCGCATGATAACAGACCCATTTCGGACAAGCAAACGGCAGAAGTGGTGAAGAAACTGGGATATGATGTTGTAATCCCGCCGGATGAGATTTTGGGAGACCAGCAGAATTTGGGCAATCCGGATGCATTGTGGACATGGCTGGAGGCTAACGCCGTGGATGCCAAGGCTGCCGTTATTTCTTCAGATTCGTTGGTGTATGGAAGCTTGGTAGGTTCCCGCAAGCATAATTACAACCGGAACGAAGTGGTGGAGCGCGTGGAAAAATTTTCGCAGTTCCGCAAGAAAAATCAGCAGCTGCCGCTGTATGTCTTTGGTTCTATTATGCGAACCCCCCGCAGCGGCGAGGCGTCCGGACATGAAGAACCTGCCTATTACCGCAGCTATGGTTCCGATATTTTCCGCTATACCGTTTTGCGGGATAAAGAGGAAGTTGAAGGCCTCAGCCATCGGGAAAATAAGGAAAAGGCCTTTTTGGAAGAGCTCATTCCGCAAAAGAATTTGTCTGACTGGTTAGGCCGGCGGAAAAAGAATTTTGCGGTCAATGAGGAACTCATCAAATTAACCCGTAAAAATGTATTTGATTATTTCGTTTTGGGCCGGGACGATAATGCACCTTATTCCCAAACACATATGGAAAGCCGGCATTTGACGAATTTTGGCAAGGATTTGGGCAAGAAAAAGTTCCAGACCATGGCTGGTATTGATGAAATGGCGATGCTTTTGCTGGCCAGAGCGGTTAACCATATGCGCAATGAGACACCATCCGTCTATACACGCTATAACTGGGGACGTGGCCCGTATACGGTACCTGCTTATTCGGATGAAAAAATCAGTATATCCATAAACGATGCGATTACTGCCGCAGGCGGTGTGGTGGTTGTCAGGCCGGAACAGGCAGACTTGGTGATGATGGTGAACACCAATCCCAATGGCAAGACTTATGAGGCTAATGAACGAAACAATGATGGCGAGGAACGGGAAGGAACCAAGTATTTTGCTGATTTGGTCAGTGAATATGTAAGCAAGGGATATCCCGTAGGTATTGCCGATATTGCTTTTGCAAATGGTTCCGATAATGCCCTGATGGAACAGCTGAAAAAACGGAATCTGCTCTTTAAGATTCGTGCGTATTCCGGTTGGAATACACCGACGAACAGCTCCGGTTTCCTTATCGGAGAGGGAATGTTGGTACATCGCATGAAGAAAGATGATGTGGAGGCGCTGCTCCTGACCCGCTATCTGGATGATTGGGCCTATCAGGCCAATGTCCGCAATACGATTGCCCGTCAACTGACCTGGCTGCGGGGCGATGGTGTGTACGGTAGTCTGGACACCAAACGTGAGGCCGTTTCTTTGCGTACGCAAAAGATGATCAGTCGTTTTGTTGACGTAAATCTGCCGCATTTTTCCAGTCTGGAGGAAATCTATGTTTATTTCCCCTGGAATCGTATGTTTGAGTCCGATATTCAGCACCAGGCATATAAGGAAATTCATTTCTTCAAAAAGTAAATTTGAATTGTAGGGGACTGTTGCACAAATGTGACAGTTCCTTTTATTATGCACATAAAAAAGTGTAAACTGGAAAAAATAAAGGGAGATTTCCTGTCGCTAAGAATAGACAATAATAAATTGACTGAAAAATGTAAATTTCCTCTTGCAATTAACTTGAAACGTGCTATTATATTATCCATGAGAGAAAAGTGCTTTTTTTCACAAGTTAAAGTTAAAATTTTCACGAAGTGTGTATGCATAGGCTGGGAGGGCTTTTCATGGCAGATAAGAAACCGCGTATAGTGATTGTTGGCGCAGGCTTTGGCGGCGTCAAACTGGCAAAACTCTTTGCCAAGGAAGATGTAGATGTTACGATTGTAGATCGTCATAATTTCCATTTGTTCCAACCTCTGCTGTATCAGGTTTCTACGGCGGTGCTGTCCACGGACGAAATCGCCTATCCTGTCCGCACGTTTTTCCGCAAGAATCCCAATGTGGAATTCTTTATGGCTAAAGCACAGGGCGTGGACCAGTCGCGTAATGTGCTGTTGACCAATCACGGGGAAGTCGCATACGATTATTTGGTTTTGGCTGCTGGTGCTACGACGAATTTCTTCGGCATGAAGGAAGTGGAGGAACACTCCTTCGGCATGAAGACTTTGCAGGAAGCTTTACATATCCGTAACCATGTGCTTCATATGTTCGAGCGTGCAAATAAATGCCAGGACCCGGAAGAACGCCGCAAGATGCTGAGCTTTGTTGTTGTCGGCGGTGGCCCGACGGGTATTGAGGAAGCGGGCGCTATTTCCGAGTTGGTGGGTATCCAGAAAAAAGAATTCCACAATCTGGATTTTAGTGAAGTATCCATAAAGCTCATCGAAGCAACAGCCAATGTTCTGCCCATGATGCCGCAGAACCTGCGTGACCATACCGTAGAGGTCCTGCGGGGAAAAGGCGTAGAGGTTCTGCTCAATACGCAGGTTGTGGGTTATGATGGACATATCATCAAGCTGAAAAATGGTGAGGAGATTCCGACCAGTACCCTTATCTGGGCCGCAGGTGTCAAGGCCGTGCCGTTCATCGCGGAGTGTGGCGGCGAGGTTGACCGGGCTGGCCGGATTATCGTCGAGGAAAATCTGTTGGTCAATGGCAGCAAGAATGTCTTTGCTATCGGTGACTGCGCAAACTTCTGCCATGGGACGGAACGTCCTCTGCCGACCGTTGCGCCTGTGGCTACGCAGCAGGCCAAGGTGGCCCATGAAAACATTATGCGGCTGATTCGCGGTGAAAAAAATCTGCAGACCTTTGTTTACAAGGATTTGGGCGCGATGGCAACCATTGGCCGTGGACAGGCCGTAGTAGCCAAGACCAGCATGAATCCGGAAATGACGGGCTTTATCGCCTGGTGTGCATGGATGTTCGTACATCTTATCCGCTTGGCCGGTACGCATACCAATATTACGGTAGCAATCAAGTGGACGTGGAATCTGCTGTCTGGTACGCGCTTAGGGCGTATCATTACGAACATTAAACTATAATATTATAAGAAGAATACGATATAAGAAGGCGCCCGCCCGGCTGGTAATAACTTTCCTTCGCTTAGACAAGCTTGTCAAACGCTGCGGAAAGTCATCACCAGCCGGGCGGGCTTAATGTATACATTACAACGTAGTATAAAGACGCCGTGGGGGCTGGTAATATTTTTCCTTCGCCATAGACAGGCTTGTCAAAAGCTACGGAAAAACACTACCAGCCCCCACGGCTTAGTGCGTAAATGATGATGGTATTAAGGTTAGGATGGCAGTAAGGCAGGGAGGGGCGGCGATGACTTTCGGTCGCGTTTGACAAGCCTGTCTAAGCAGACGAAAGTTATTGCCGCCCCTCCCTGCCGACCTTGCACTACGAACACAGAAAAGCGAATTTACTTCTTGCTGCGTTCAATAATCTGTCGTGCCACATATACGCCGCTGGCGCCTGCCTGGGAGAGGCCGCGGGTTACGCCGGCGCCGTCGCCGATGGCGAAGACGTTTTTGAGTTCTGTTTCAAGCTGGTTAGTGAGTTTTACGCGGGAACTGTAGAATTTTACTTCTACGCCGTAGAGCAGGGTATCGTCATTGGTCATGCCCGGGGCAATCTTGTCGAGCGCCTGAATCATTTCGATGAGGTTATCTACATGACGCTTGGGCAGAACCAGCGACAAATCACCCGGGGTTGCCTGCAGGGTCGGGCGGGTAAAGCTCTTGCTCATGCGGTGCGCGTTCGTGCGGCGGCCTTTCATCAAATCGCCGAAACGCTGCACGATGATGCCGCCGCCGAGCAGGTTGGAGAAGGAGGCAATGCGCTTGCCGTACTGATGGGGGGAGTGGAAGGGCTCTGTGAAGCGGTTGCTGACGAGCAGGGCAAAGTTGGTGTTCTTGCTCTGCAGTTTCGGGTCACTGTAGGAGTGGCCGTTTACGGTGATGATGCCGTCCGTGTTTTCCATGACGACATGACCATGCGGGTTCATGCAGAATGTGCGTACCTGGTCGCCATAGCGTTTGGTGCGGTAGACGAGTTTTGCTTCATATACCTGGCTGGTGATGGGGTTCCAGATTTCATCGGGAACTTCAACACGGACACCGACGTCAACGCGATTGTTTTCCTGTTTGAGTCCCAACGTATCGCATTCGTTGGAGAACCATTCCGCACCGGCGCGGCCCGGAGCGACAATCAGGTATTCGGCAGCGATTTTTTCGCTGTCATCCAGTTCGATTTCATTGCTGCCCTGACCATCGGAATGGATGTGGGCTACAGGGCATTCAAAGCGGAATTCCACCTTGTCTTTGAGATATTCATAGGTAGCCTTGAGCATTTCTAAATTGTTTTCCGTGCCCAGATGACGGACGCTGGCGGAGAGCAAGTGCAGGTCATGCTGCAGAGCGCGGTAGCCGATATCGCTTTTTTCGGTACTGAATACCTGTGCGGGCGCACCATGCTTCATGTTGATTTTGTCTACATAATAAATGAGGTCCATGACTTCTTCGTCGGACAGGTACTCGTTGAGCCAGCCGCCAAACTGGGTGGTGAAGTTGTATTTGCCATCGGAGAAAGCACCGGCACCGCCGAAGCCGCGCATGATGCTGCAGGGCTTGCAGCCGATACAGCTTTTGACTTTGCCAGAGGAAATGGGGCAGACGCGGGTATAGATATCTTTGCCACTTTCCAAAAGCAGAACTTTCAGTGCAGGGCTTTTTTCAGCCAATTCGTAAGCAGCAAAAATACCGGCAGGGCCGCCGCCGACAATAACAACATCATACTTTTTCATAGGTACTTCCTCCTGAAAATGAACACACGAAAAGAGCGCAGATTGAGCCTGTATCAAGATACAAATATGTATACTAAGGCTATCTGCGTTTGTCTTGTTTTGTAGCTTTTCGAAAAACCTTAGCTATTATACGGGAACTTTTTCGATAATGCAAGCCTTTTTTCCTGCAAAATGAGAAAGTTTAAGAAAAAATAGTGATTTCATTGGTGATGATGATGTCTACTATAACAATAATAATATAGCTAATATAAAAATATAGTTGCCAAAAAGGCGCTAAACACAGTATAATTTATTCTATCGTTGTAAACTTATCATAATTTATGAACAGGGAGGAACTTGTATTGACAAATCAGTTGGCAATCATCAACATGTTTATTCTTTATATCGGCCTGATGATGGCTATTGGCGTTTATTATTATCGCCGGACACGCAACATGAGCGATTATTTTTTGGGTAATCGCAAATTGGGAGCCTGGGTGACATCCATGAGTGCCGAGGCTTCGGACATGAGCGGTTGGATGCTTATGGGCGTACCGGGCTTTGCCTATCTTGCCGGCCTGAATGCCGGATGGATTGCGGTGGGCATTGCGCTCGGCACCTGGGCAAACTGGCATTTTGTAGCAGCGCGTCTCCGCAAGTATACGGAGCTTGCTAAAAACTCGCTGACGGTTCCGCAGTTTTTGGAGAACCGCTTTGAGGATAACAGCGGCCTTTTGCGCACGATTCCCGCAGTCTTTATTTTGATTTTCTTTACCATATATACATCATCTGGCTTTGTGTCCTCTGGGCGTTTATTTGAAACGGTCTTTGGCTTGCCTTATGAATATGCCATTTTTATCGGTGCAGGCTCCGTAGTCTTTTATACCTTAGTAGGCGGTTTTTTGGCTGTATCCCGCACGGACTTTATTCAGGGCGTGATGATGTTTTTCGCCATTCTGGTTGTGCCCATTACAGCGGCAATGGAAATGGGCGGCTATACGGCAACCGTTAATGCCATCAACAATGTGAGTCATTCAATGTTAGAGCCTTTTACCAAGCCGGATGGTTCGACCCTGGGCACGATTGAACTGATTTCCCTGTTGGCCTGGGGCATTGGTTACTTTGGCCAGCCGCATATTCTCGTGCGCTTTATGGCGATTTCGAGCTCCAAGGAAATCAAGCAGGCCACCCGCATTGCGATGACCTGGGTTGTGCTGTCTTTGGCAGCAGCGGTAGCTGTGGGCATGGTCGGCCGTGTATTTCTTTCCCATGAACTGAGCGGCACGGAGTCGGAAACGGTCTTTTTGGTTATGACCAATGAATTATTCCCGCCGGTAGTGGCCGGGCTTATCCTGTCGGCCGTGCTCGCGGCGATTATGAGTACGGCGTCGGCGCAGCTTTTGGTGGCCGCTTCGGCCTTTGCACAGGATTTTTACCGTACCCTTTTGCGCAAGGAAGCTGAACAGACGGAACTTATCTGGATCAGCCGGGCTTCGGTGCTGATTATTGCCTCGTTGGCAATTTTCATTGGCCTGAATCCGTCCAGCTTTATTCTCGACATGGTGGCTTATGCCTGGGCTGGTTTTGGTGCGGCCTTTGGCCCGGCACTGCTCTGCTCGCTGTTCTGGCGGCGCACGACCCGCAATGGTGTACTAGCCGGTATCATCGTGGGCGGCATTACGGTACTGGTTTGGAAGCAGATTGACTGGCTGGGGCTGTACGAAATCGTACCGGGATTTTTGCTTTCTCCGTTTAGAATGCTTTCGAATTGGAAAATGAAGAATATGCAGAACAATTATCGGATTATTTATTAAACTCATTAAAATCCGAGAAAACAAGCATCTTTGACAGTAGGCAAGGAGAAAACGATTCTTATTTTCGAATAACGGAAGATCGTGATTATGGGCTTTTTTACGTGTAGAAGGAAAATTGTTTGTTGTTATTTATGATATAGACAACATGTATGCAGTTCATTATGCATTAGAAAAGGTTGGGTTTGTTCTTCAGTACTAAAATATACATTAATAGCCGCACGGTGTACAAACACCGCACGGCTTTTCTTCTGCCATATCCCAATGGGCATGGCGGCGTCGCTTGACAAGCCCTTGCAGGCAGTCTTATAATAGGGATGTATAAAAAGCCAAAGGAGCCGCGGATATGGAGCTTTCCCCCGAAATCTGGCAGACCGTCGGCGCGTTCACGCTGTCGCTCGTGCTGGCCTTCATCGGCTATATCCTGCCGGTCCTGCTGCTTGTCGCCGCGCTTGTCATGCTGTGCATGAAGCGCTTTGCGGCAAAGCGGCGCGTGCTTGCGATCGTCTGCGCG
>CADBYQ010000068.1 GCA_902798865.1 Pseudoselenomonas ruminantium
GACGAACAGGGGCAGGCCATCATGGTGGATGTCAGCGGCAAAAAGGAAACGCACCGCACCGCCGTTGCCAGCGGCATCATCAAAGTCAGCCAACCGGTTTTGCAGGCCATCCAGGAAGGCACTGCCGCCAAAGGTGATGTGCTCGGTGTCGCACGCATTGCGGGAATCATGGCGGTCAAAAACACAAGTTCGGCCATTCCCCTTTGCCATCCCCTGCCCATTGCCAAATGCAGCGTGGACTTCGAACTGCTTGCCGCCGAATGCGCAGTCAAGGCCATTGTTACCGTAAAAGTCACCGGTACGACCGGCGTGGAAATGGAAGCCCTGCATGGCGTCAGCGTGGCACTACTCACCATTTACGATATGTGCAAGGCCATCGACAAGCGCATGGAAATCACCGACATCCACCTCGATAAAAAAAGTGGCGGCAAAAGCGGCGAATGTATCCGCTAAAAAGTGTATTGCCTTACGGATTCTGTGATACAATAAAAAATACATCTTACAAGGAGGCTGAACAATGCTCGTATATATTTTAGCAGCGATAGGTATTTTCCTGCTCTTGCTGCTTTACCACTATCTGCCCAATAAAAAAATCTTTGCCTGCTTCTGTCTGACGCTGCTGCTGGCTGGCGGCATTGCCTACAAATTCTGGCCCGCACCCGCCCCCACGCCTGCCCCCATCAGTGAGCAGGAACGCTATGAACTCATGCAGCAGCAACAGATTTTTGCGGCCTGGTACGCCGACTATCAACGGGATTTGGACGAACTTGACCGGAACTGGCGCTGGTACCATCAGATTATCGAAAATTTTAAATCCGACAACATCAGCATTCAGACCACCTTTGTCCGCCTGAAACAGCTCGACCAGGACAGCCAGCAGCTGCGGGACAGGATTGCCCTGCACACCCCGCCAGTCGCCTTAAACGACGGCTGCTATGACCTGCTGACCGAGGTCGTGAATAAAACAAATGCCTACGCCGATGCCCAGTACCGCACCATTGCCCTCACACGGGCCGCAGCCGACCCTGCCAACCTCAAAACCGATAACCAAGCAGAACAGAGCAGAATGCTCCAGACCATCATGATTCGGGAGTCGCCGGTAGGACTATATACCGCCAAGGAAATTACCGCGATACGGCAATACCTCGATATTCCTGAGGAAAAAAGCGAATAAATTACAAAGTGCGTTGACACATTTTACGTCAACGCACTTTCTGTTTATTTAAGAAGATATTTTATTCGCTTTAACGCGCAAGCGCCGCCCGCCGTTTGGCCCGCAGCTTATACCAGACCATCGGCGCAATCAGCATGGGCACACCGGTTAAGAAGGCTGCCTGCAAATCCGGCATAAAGACCATGATGCCCAGGCAGATAACCTGCGACCAAATGCCAAAAAGCGTCACATACGGGAAAAACGGTGTCTTATAACGAAGGTTTGCCTCCGTCCCCGCCGCAATCATGGCCTTACGGCTACGATACTGACTCCAACAGATGGAAATCCAGGCAATCGCGCCCGTGAAGCCCGACACTGCAAGCAGGTAAGTGTAAATCACCGAATCGGGATTAAACGCATAAAGCATGATAACCGCCCAGCAGGCACAAATGGAAATCCAGATAGCGTGCGAGGGCATGCCATTTTTATTGAGATTGCCAAACGCCTTGGGCGCCATATCCATTTTCGCCAAAGCATGCATAGCACGCGCCGCGCCGTACAGCCCCGAATTGGAGCAGGAGATGGCCGCCGTCAAAATGACGAACGCAAAGAACGCACCAAACTCCGTCAGCCCATAATGATTAACCGCCGCCGCAAAGACACTTTCCTCCAGGGAAGCCTTGTCCCAGGGCAGAATGGAAACGAGCAGCGTAATCGGGATAATGTAGAGCGCGATAATCCGCCACGTTACATTGCGCACCGCAATCGGAATACTCTTGGCGGGGTCTTTGCATTCACCAGCCGCCAAGCCGATGATTTCCGTCCCCTGAAAGTTTACGAGAATAATCACCATCGTGAGCACAATCGACCAATAGCCATTCGGCGCAAAACCGCCGCTCCCTAGCAGCACACTCGTGCCGATAAAGCCCTGGTCACCGATAACGCCCAGACAGATAAGCCCTGCTACGATGCTGAACGCCACCAGCGCAATAATCTTAATCAGCGCCAGCCAGGACTCACTTTCACCGAATTTATCCACATGAAAGAGGTTAATACAGGTAACCAGCAGGCTGAAAAACACCGCCCACCACAGCTGACTTACCATCGGCAAAAAGAGATTCATGATGATGCCCGCGGCAATCATCTCGGACGGAACATACGCCACCCAGGTGAGCCAGTACGCCCAACCTACACCGCAGGCCCAGGTTGGGGAAATATGCTCACGCGCATAAGTGACAAACGAACCGGAAATCGGTTTGTCCACCGCCAGTTCCGCCAGACACAGCATGACGCACAGGACGATAATACCGCCCAAAAGATACGCCAATACCGCCGCCGGTCCTGCCTGCTCCAGCACATAGCCCGTCCCCAGGAAATAGCCGCTGCCGATAACCCCGCCAAGAGAAATCAGCTGCAAGTGCCTGTTCTTGAGACCTCTGTTCATTTTTTCTTCGTTCATGACCTTAATAACACAACCTTCCCAGCACCGCTGCTTTCTGTGATTTGTATAGCTGCTGCCATCCGCGGCGCTTCATGTAATAATAAGCTAAGAATACTACAAAACCGGTGGAATTACCATAAAAATTTTTGTCAAAACGCCCTTTTTTTCCATGTATACAATAGGTATACTAGAAGAAGAAAATTTTACGCAAAATCAGGAGGCATTATGCATAGCTACCGCACCATTGAAGAAATTGACGATCGCGTAGAAACCCTCTACGAAATCCAAAAATCCAAATTCATCACCCATCTGCGCCATGTCGACAGTGAAGAAGAAGCCCGCGAATTCATCACCGCCATCAAAAAACGCTACTTCGACGCCCGCCACAACTGCTCCGCCTACGTCCTTGGCGAAAAAGCCGACAAGCAAAAATCCAACGACGACGGCGAACCGGGCGGCACGGCAGGCAATCCCATCCTCGAAGCCATCAAAAAAAACGGGTTGACCAACATTGTCGTGGTCGTCACCCGTTACTTTGGCGGTATTAAATTAGGGGCCGGCGGCCTTATCCGCGCCTACTCCCATGCCGCAGCCATCGGCATCGAAGCGGCCACCATTCTGGAAATGACGCCCTTCGCCCAACTCGATGTGGCCGTAAGCTACGAACACCTCGCCACCATCGAACACTATATGCGGCAAAACGAAATTCGCAGCAAAGAAGCCGACTACGCCGAAGGCGTAACCCTGCACCTCCTGATTCCCCCTGCCGAAATCGAAAAAATCAGCGAAGATATCACCAACCTGACCGCCGGCCGTGCGCAAATAAAAAATGGCGATGAAGAGCTCATCGCCATTCCGGTCAAATAATCTTTTCCCCGTGATACAATTCTCCGCCGATATCCGGCTTCACGCCATACTCAATGGCCCATTCGCACTTATACTTAATCGCCTGCGCATGAATGCTCTCCAGCCGGTCTTGCGTGCGCACGACCTTTCCCGGCACACCGACCACCAGGGAATTAGGCGGAATCACATCATTTTCCTTCACCAGGGCGCCGGCGGCAATAATCGAGCCTTTGCCAATCTTGGCCCCCGTCAGCACCGTGGCACTCATGCCAATCAGCACATGGTCTTCAATCTCGCAGCCATGCAGCACCGCCCCATGACCGACCGTTACATAATCGCCAATGATGCAGGGCGCATCATCTGCCACATGCAGGCAGACCAAATCCTGCACATTGGAGCACTCCCCGACCGAGATATAATTCACATCCCCACGGGCCACCACGCCCGGCCACAGGCTGGCATACTTGCCCACCCGCACATCACCGGACAAAAAAACTTGAGGAGCCACGAAGGCTTCCTCATGAATCTGCGGACGCATGCCCTTAAACACATCATCTTTTAACGTATACAAGAAAATTCCTCCCCGAGGGCCTTGGAGTCAATTATCCACCTGGCTCTTGGCCAATTCTAAAATATCTGCCTGATTCTTCGACCTGTCGCCGGCAATCCGCGCCGCAATATCCTCCGGAGAACCAGCCTCAGGTGCAGGCGCAGCTTCCTCTGCCGGCGGCGATGGCGGAGATGCTGGCTTTTTCACACGCTTCATCTCCTCGGCCTCGAGCTCCTCCTGCGAAAGCTCGCTCCCCGGCGTAGCTACATAATAAGGCTTTGCCTCCAGCATTTCCATATTCATCTTACGGTTGCCAAAATACACCCGATGTCCCGTCTGAATCGGCTCCGACATGGTATCTCCCCCCATCTGCACGTCTTACATCTTTAAGACCTTTTCGACAAACAGAGGACTAAATCCTGCCTCGAAATCAGAAAATCCGTCCCCGGACATTCCCCGTGAAATTGCCGATTTCCTCCATAAAATTCTTCCACGCCTCCGGCATCGCATCGCCCCGCAGGACATAACAGCCCGTGTCCTCCGAACCATCACGCCAGCTGAGCGTCCATTCCACCCGCGGCAGGAAATCATCCGTGACACCGTCCTGCTGCACCTGCCACTCAGCCGCATGCTCAGCAATCCGCTCCAACAAAAGCGGCACATTGCGCACCGAGTCAAAGGCATGGCGTTCCGTCCCCAAGCCTTGCTTATGCCGCGTAAACACCAGAATATGCTTGCCCCGATTGATAATCAGCTTTTCCACAAGGCTGATTTTTTTTGACTTCGGCAGATAGATATTCCCCCGCGGATTGTCCATCGTATCATGCAGAATCAGTGCCACCTGCTCCAGCTGCCGCACACGGTTAATCTCCACGCCGGGAATCTCATTCATGAGGTCAATAAACGCCGCCCAGCTGCCCGGATGCGCGTTATCCCCCACAATCCGCCGCTGACCCAGCTTGCTATCCTTAAACGACAACCGCCACAAACTATGCCGCTCCGGCGGCACCGGCGGCTGATAACTCGCCCGCCAGGCACCAAGATGCAGCTTCTCCAGCCGCCGCAGCCAGCGCCGTCCGCCCTCCAACACCGCAAACTCGCCATCGCCTACACGGTAAAAAAGCTGCCGCTCCCGTACAGAAAGCTCCACCTTTAAGTTCATATCCTCTATTTCAAAACAAAGCTGTTCCAGCAAAACTTCGTCCTCCAATCCATGTTCTCACGCATATCATACTAGAAAGCTCACATCGTTGCAATAGCTTGTCAAAAATAGCATTCCTATTTTACTTTCTAATTTTACTTTCTAATCCTATGATACAGTAACTATGTTTCATGGAAGTTCATCAATCGAATGCTTGACATTTATTTCACACCATGACATAATGACATTATAGTGACACGTCATTATTTCAAAGGAGGGTTACATTATGTCGACCAAAGCTATCCCCGGAAGCAAATCTCTTGCAAACAAAATTAAGCAAAGACGAACAGAACTCGGTCTTACTATTGAGGAAGCTGCCTCCTGCGCAGGCGTTGGCACAAAAACATGGAGCAGATACGAAGCCGGTGAATCGATTCGCCAAGATAAGGTAAAAGGCATTTGTAAAGTACTAAATTGGCCCAACTTGATAGCTTCAGAAAATGATGTCGAAAATACTATCTCCATCGCTGACTATCGCAAACATGATGCCTGGTCTAAATACTTGGAAAAAACATTCGGCAAAATAGCCGCATTTTCTTTTGCCGCCGGCAGCGATATCCTATATGATCAGATTACAGATGATATGCAGGAACTCGCCAAACTGCCAAAAGGCTCTCACATTGGTCAATTGAATTGTTCCTACCTTTCTGATATGCTTCCACCACAATTTCTAATGCATTATGATTATGAATTTCTCTATCAGATGCAATGCAAATTAGAACAAATGAGAAAATTTGCTAAAACAGGCCAAACCATTATCGCACATAGTGTGTTGGAAGAATTAATCTTCTATTTATGCAATGAAGAAGCACTTATACTACTTGAATCAGAAAAAGACTCCCTAGTATCAAATTTAAAAGATAAAAAATATACCAAAGATTGGATTTTTGACTTATTTGATGATATGGATATTGTCACTTGTCTTTTTTCTAATCTGTATTTAACTACTGATAATATTTATCATTTTTCACATTGGAACGAAAACCAATTCTATGTAAACATTTGACGTAGCAGAACAAAACATAACAAAAAGGGAGGAAACACCATGGGCATTTATATCAATCCCGGAAACAGCGGCTTTGCTGAAATAAACGATCAGGACTACGTAGACAAAACCCTGCTGATTAACCTGATCAATAAAACGGTAGAAAAAAAGAATAAACTGACCTGCATCAGCAGGCCCCGCCGCTTCGGTAAATCCTATGCCGCCAAGATGTTAACCGCCTATTACGATTGCACCTGTGATTCCCGCCCCTTATTTGCAGATAAAAAAATTTCCCAAACCCCAGACTATGCAAAATACCTGAATCAATACAATGTAATCTGCTTAGACATAACTGCCTTCATCTCCGAGGCCAAAAGACAGCAAGCATCATTGCGCATAATCCCCAATATGATTGTTGACGCTATAAACAAGGAACTGGGCACCACGAACGGCAAAAACACGTTAAACGAAAATTTAATCGACTTTGTCAACCATACCCATAAACGCATTATCTTTATCATCGACGAATGGGATGCCGTGATTCGTGAAGCGCAACAGGATGAAATCGCCCAGCAAGCCTACCTGAACCTGTTGCGCGGGTGGTTTAAGAACGGCAATTTTACCCCCAAGGCGGTCGCAGCTGCCTATATGACCGGAATACTCCCCATAAAAAAAGATGGCTCTCAATCTGCTATTTCCGACTTCAATGAATATACGATGATAAAACCCCGCATTTTTGGCGAGTTTGTAGGCTTTACCGAATCCGAAGTAGCTGCGATATGCCAGAAAAAAAATATCGACTTCGATAAAATGAAACGCTGGTATGACGGCTACTATTTCAAGGAAATCGGTTCGATTTACAATCCCAACTCCGTTATCAAAGCCATCGACAACGATGATTTTGATTCCTATTGGACAGAAACCTCTGCAGCAGAAGGCCTTTTGGATTACATCAGCAAAGATTATAACGGGCTGACCAAGACCATCGCTGAGTTAATCGGCGGCTTGGAGGTCAAAGTCGACACCATCGGCTTTGCCAATGACCTCACCACCTTCCGGGGAAAAAACGACGTTCTCACCTTAATGATTCATCTAGGCTACTTGGCCTATGATTCCGAAAAAAAGACTGTACATATCCCCAATGAAGAGATAAAACTTGAATTCCAACGCTCAATTCATGAAGTAAAACATGAAGCCACCCTAAAACGCCTGGCAGAAAGTGAGCAGCTTTTTGCCGATACCATACGACAAAACGAAGATGCCGTAGCCGCACAAATCGAAAAAGTCCATGCCGAAGAAACTGCCCCTCTGCACTATAATAGGGAAGACAGTCTCCGCAGTGTAATCAAGCTTGCCTACTACACTTATCGTGACCACTACTTGCAGTTTGAAGAACTTCCGGCCGGTGAAGGCTACGCCGATATCGTCTATCTGCCCAAACACGATTCAGACTGGCCCATCCTGCTTATCGAACTGAAATGGAATCAAAATGCACAGGGAGCCATCGAACAAATCATGCAAAAAAAATATCCAGCTGTACTGCAGGATACCAAGCGCGAAATCCTGCTAGTCGGTATCAACTACAACAAAGACGCAAAAGCAAGATATAAAAAACATACATGTAAAATTATTTCCTTATCAGCAGCACACAGCAACTCCCCAAAAAAAATTTAAGTTTCAGCCAGCATATCCGATATACAAAATAGGATAAATGTACGATTCTAAGGAAGGACGTGTAAACAATGATGGATATGCGCATCAATGGAACTGGCGGATACAACGCCCCCTATGACCGCTATAGCAACTATGATAATTACAACAACGAAACCGCCCCTTACGGTACAAACGCACCAACAGAAGAAAACGAACCAGAAGACATCAATGGACGAAAATCCAACCCCGGTGAATGTGAGACCTGCAAAAACCGCAAATATCAGGACGGCTCCGATGAAATGGTTTCCTTCAAAGCTGCCGGCCATATCGACCCAAACAACGCGGCCTCCGTGGTCATGAGCCATGAACAGGAACACGTTTCCAACGCCTACCAAAAAGCGGACGCTGGCAACGGCGAAGTTGTCCGCGCCAGCGTCCGCCTCAAAACCGATGTCTGCCCCGAATGCGGCCGCACCTACATCTCCGGCGGCGAAACCACCACCCAGATCCGCTACGTCAACGAAACCAATCCCTACCAAAAAGACCTCAAAGAATCCGACAAAAGCAAATACCAGGGAGCCAATGTGGATATTGACGCAGGGTAAAAAGCACCGTCATCCCGTAACTTGCGGGATGACGGTGTTTTTATACGCCCAAACAAAGTATAAAAAAATATCATTGAATATAATGATATATATGATAAAATACACGTAGGAGGTGTATTTTATGTGTGTTAATCCATATATGGCCGGAGCCGGTCGGACTCCCGCCTATTTAGCGGGGAGAAAACAAATTATTGCCAATGCAGCCCAAAGCTTTGAAACCCTCAAAGCCGGATTCCCTGAACGGTCTGTTATCTATTACGGACTGCGCGGTGTCGGAAAGACCGTTCTTCTCAATGCTTTGGAAGATTTGGCAGAAGAAATGGATATTCCCTCCAGCTACATGGAAGTCTCCGAAGTAGAAGGCTCCTTTCATAAAGCCATTGCCATAACCTCTTATAAACTGCTCCACGAAATCAGCAAAAGCGAAAAAGCCAAAAGCTATGTAAAAAAGGCTTTTGGCATACTAAAAGCATTTTCCCTGAAGTACACCATGGGAGACATTGATTTCGAGATAGACCTCGATCCGTTAAAAGGATTCGCAGATACAGGCAATATCCAAAACGATGTCAAAGAACTGCTCTTAGCTATCGGCATGGCAGCTAAAAAAGAAGAACAGGGAGCCGTCATCTTCCTGGATGAAATCCAATACCTGCAGGACGATGACTTCAGCGCCTTAATTGAAGCTTTTCATCGAATAAATCAAAAAGGCTGTCCTATCGCCCTCTATGGGGCAGGCCTGCCCAAGATAACCAAAATTGCCGGCGATATCAAATCCTATGCCGAACGTCTTTTTTCCTTTATCGAAATCGGCTCACTTCCCACTGAAGAAGCCAAAAAGGCTCTTACCGAACCTGCAAAGAGATTTGGCATAACATACCAAGAAGAAGTCCTGAACAAAATCGTAGTATTAACCGACGGCTATCCCTACTTCCTTCAGGAATACGGCAACTGCATCTGGAAGATAAAAGCAGACCAAAAGGTTATAACACCTGCACTCTTTGAAAAAGCCTACGAGCTGATTGTAGAAACATTGGATGAATCGTTCTTCAAAGTTCGCTTCGACAGAGCAACAGCCAAAGAAGCCGAATTCATGTTCGCCATGGCTGAATGCCGGGAACTCCCCTGTGCCACCAAAGAAGTAGCAGATTTTATGGGTGAATCACAGCAAAGTATTTCCCCCATCCGAGCCACGCTCATCCATAAGGGGTTCATTTATGCGCCACAACGAGGCTCCATCGACTTTACGGTTCCCCAGTTCGATGATTATCTGCGCAGGATGCGGTTTGCGTTGCTGAGTGGCCACTGGTGCGTTAAGCCAGTGGCCACTTTGCACTAATAGTGGCCGGGGCTTATTCCGCCAATTTTCTTTCAATCA
>CADBYQ010000069.1:0-9769 GCA_902798865.1 Pseudoselenomonas ruminantium
AAAGTGATGTCTCTGTCACAGGCTGTGCGAGAAAAACTGGTGAAGCTGCGGAATCTTAAGGGGAAACTGACAGAAATTGATGGTACAAGTGTGGCTGAACTCAATAAAACTTTGGAGCCGAGTCTTGAGGAATTGCTGAAATTTGCAGTTCTGAAAGACGCTCCTAGGATGCCGGGGGGAATCTACATTGGTATGTATTCTGCTCCAGTAGAACCTTGGCCACATCAAGAAATGGTCAGTCGTCATATGGTGGAAAGCTGGCCTTATTCCTATCTGTTGTGTGATGAAGTGGGGCTGGGGAAGACTATTGAATCTGCCTTGGCTATGCGAAGCTTACTGCTTTCTGGCAGAATAAAGCGTGTGCTTATTGCTGCACCCGCCAGTTTAACGGCACAGTGGCAGCGGGAATTGGCGGAGAAGGCTATGCTGGATTTTTATAGCAGCAAGCCAAAAGCTGGTCAGAGTGGCCAAATCCTGCATAAAGATTTGAATGAGAATGAATATACGGATCAAGACCTTTATGAGCCAGAACTAAACATAGTATCCACAGGACTAGCCAGTCGCAAGGAAAGACGTAGTATGCTGAAAATGGCAGCTTTGGCTGATGTGGTACTGGTGGATGAGGCACATTATGCTCGCCGTTCTAATCCGCAAAAGGGCTATTGGGAAGAACCAAAGTATGGCAAGCTTTATGACTGTATTGAACATGGTTTTGCTGCACGCACAAAAAGTTTGTGGCTGGCTACGGCTACGCCTATGCAGATAGATCCCATTGAGGTTTATGATCTGACCAAGCTTATGGGACGGACGGCGGCATTTCGTTATGAGCCTTATCTACTGGAACAATATTATGAGTTGCTTTCCTATATTGCTCAAGGCAAGGAGTTGAAACTAGATAATTGGCGGCTCCTGGGGAGAAGTTATGCGGCACTGGAGGCTGCTGACCCGTATTTATTGCGATTAATGGAAAAGACGGTTGTAAATGGCAAAAATCGTCAGGCCTTGAAGGAATTGGCCAAGCGGGAACCTCGAGGAAATGATGCCAAGGAAGTATTGAAACCTCTTTTTTCTGCTGCACCTTTGTCACGCGTTATGATGCGGCATACGCGCAAATTATTGGAGGAGTATCGAAAGCATGGGGAACTGAAAAGTAATCTGGCTAAGCGACATGTGTTGCCTTTGGCTATTATTGAGTTCAGTTCCAAAGAGAAGGAATTCTATGCGCAGTTAGAGGTTTATTGTGCAGGACTCATGCAGCAAATCAATGCGCATCGGCCAGATTCCAAGCAAATGATGGCTTTCTACCTGAATTTTTTACAGTTGCGCTTTGCTTCCAGCCTTTTTGCAATTCAGCAGACGCTTGAGCGACGTTTGATGCGTGTACAAGCAACGCTGAAATTTGGAGCTTATGAATTTTCTTCACAAGAGGAGCTGCAGGAATATCTGAATGAGCTGGAAGACGATGGGGAAGATACAGATGAAAATGATATTAGTGAAATATCCGTGGATGCACTACTGAAAGATCGCTCGCCTGAAGACTTGGCTTGGGAACAGGAGCGCTTGCAGGAGATGCTGGCGCAGCTTGGGTCTATGTCACATGATACTCCGACCAAAATTCAGGAACTGCTTAATCGGTTGGAGCAGAGACGTATTGTGGGGAGCAGTAATCGTATGAAGCAGACAGTTATTTTTACTCGCTTCTTTGACAGCTTGCAGAGTATTCGGGAATATCTGTCTGCTAGAGCACCGGGACTTCACATAGGTGTGTATTCTGGAAAGGAGACCCAATGGTATGATGCGGAAGCACGATGCTATCGCCGCGTAACTCGTGAGGAGATAAAAAATCTTTTTTTAACTGGAAAAATAGATGTGCTTCTTTGTACAGATGCAGCGGCCGAAGGTCTGAATCTGCAAACAGCTGATATGTTGATAAATTTTGATATGGGCTGGAATCCGATGAAAATAGAGCAGCGCATAGGTCGTATTGACCGTATCGGACAGAAGCATAAAGATATATTTGTGCTCAATATGTGTTATCAAGGAAGTACCGAGGAAATTGTTTATGGCAGACTGACGAATCGTTTGAAAAAGGCAGGTCAGATTGTGGGCATCCAGCAGGTTCCTATATTGCCGATTGAGCCGCAGGATTTCATTGACTTACATTCGGGCAAGATTGATGAAGTTAAATTAGAAAAAAAGGCTAGGCAGCGACTGAAAAAGCAAATGGAAAATGCGAAGAAGATGGAACTGGATGCTGAAGCACAATATGAAATTTATCACAAGGAGCATGAATTGATGGCTAAACAGCCGCAGCCTGCTAAGGTGGAGGATTTGCATAATGCGATCATCAACTCGGCTTATTTGAAATCTATGGGAATGAAAGTTCTGAAAGCAGAGAATGGTTATAGGATAGAAATGCCGGCAAATGAAGGTTTTTCTGGTTGGCAGACAACGACCAACAGACAAATGTCATCATCCGCATTGCCGTATGTGACTTGGGGGAATAAGGCGATAGATTCTTTGCTAAGTGAGATGTCCGATAAGCTGGAGAAATATCAGTCGTATGTACGACGTATCAACGTTCCTTTAGCAGACGGAGAAGCTGTGGGATATTTAGTAGCTGCAAATGGTGGTCCTTTGCTGGTTACATCTTATGATATGTTGTCGCAGATAAACATTGCACAGGTGCCGCTTACGACAACGGATATAGAAGAAGCACAGGGAAAGCTGGCAAATTTGGTTGCCAAAGAGCAAGAGTTTTATGAGCAACGAGAAAAAAACAAACAGATAAATGAGGAATATGCTTTGATACATAGAGCGTTGGTTAAGTATGTGGCGATTGCTTTATTGGAAAAGACAGGGATGGAGTCTGCTCAGCAGGCTATCAAGGAATTAGAAGAACATCCCCGCAAGGCATATACGCTTGAACTGCCTGTTAAAATGCTGGAATATCGTAACAGAACTTTATTTACGATAAGTTCAACAGGTGGAAGAGCGCATATTTGTACGACACCTCTATTGGTTGGGGCAGCTATTGCACTATGTCATAGAACCTCAAGCAAACTTGCCAAGCATAAGAAGAAAAAAGAGCAGACTTGTCAGGATTTGATAGATAGTTTGCAGCGTTAGACAATTGGGAACACGTTCTTCTAAGAAGTTTTCTATGGGAGAACGTGTTTTTCTATTATGTGTTTACTATAGAATTCAAGGACATGTGTCCTAAAAATCATTGACATGTCAAAAAAATCTCGTTATTATGGAATAGTCGGAAGGGAACTTTTCAAAGTTCCGCAACAACTTTATATTTTTATGGGAGACGATATAACTCATGAAAACCTACAAACCTTTCAAATCTGGTAAAGTCCGTGAAGTGTATGAGGCTGATGGCCGCATCATCATGGTGGCAACAGACCGTATTTCGGCTTTTGACCACATTCTGAAGAACAAGATTACGGACAAGGGCGCTGTCCTGACCCAGATGTCTAAGTTCTGGTTTGATTTCACGAAGGACATCCTGCCTAACCACATGTTGTCTGTAGACAATGCGGATATGCCGGAATTTTTCCAGCAGGAAGAGTTCAAGGGCAACACCATGCTCTGCAAGAAGCTGCATATGATTCCGATGGAATGCATTGTGCGCGGCTATATCACGGGCAGTGGCTGGGAAAGCTACAAGGAAAATGGTACGATTTGTGGTATCAAGCTGCCGGAAGGCTTGCAGGAATCGGAAAAACTTCCTGAGCCGATTTTTACGCCGAGCACGAAAGCAGAACTGGGCGACCACGATGAGAACGTCTCCTTAGAGCAGGGCGCCAAGGTTTTGGAAAAAGAATTCCCCGGCCATGGTATGGAATATGCAGAGAAGATTCGCGATTACACCATTGCCATCTACAAGAAGTGCGCAGAATATGCGCTGACCAAGGGAATTATCATTGCCGATACGAAATTTGAATTCGGCGTGGATGAAGAAGGCAATATCGTATTGGGCGATGAAGTGCTGACGCCGGACAGCTCCCGCTTCTGGCCGCTGGAAGGCTACGAAGCAGGCAAGAGCCAGCCGTCCTATGACAAGCAGTTTGTCCGTGACTGGCTGAAGGCAAATCCGGACAGCGATTATGAGCTTCCGCAGGATATCATTGACAAGACCATTGCTAAGTACAAGGAAGCATACGAAGTATTGACGGGTAAGAAATTTTAACGAAAGGGAGAGCGCAATGAAAGCAGCAATCATTATGGGCAGCGATTCGGATTGGCCGATTTTGAAGCCGGCTGTGGATATTTTGAAGTCCTTTGGCATTGAAGCTGAAGTCGTGGTGGCGTCTGCCCATCGCACGCCGGGCAAGGTGCGTGATTTTGTGCTCGCGGCACCGGAGAAGGGTATCTCTGTGTTCATTGTGGCGGCTGGTGCGGCGGCGCATTTGGCAGGCGTAGTAGCAAGCTATACGACGCTGCCGGTTATTGGTGTGCCCATCAATGCGACGGCACTCAATGGCATGGATGCGCTCCTGAGCACGGTGCAGATGCCTTCTGGTGTGCCGGTGGCGACGATGGCAATCAATGGTGCCAAGAATGCAGCGATTTTTGCGGTGCAGATTTTTGCAGTGGGCAATGCCGAACTTGCTGGTAAGCGTGCGGCATATCGTGAAAAAATGGTTGAAGAAGTGGAAAAGAAAGCAGCCCGTGTTGCTGCGCAGCTTTAAGATGCGCGGCACCGGACTGTTTTTTAGTAGAAAAAGTGAGAGATTGATATAACCATGTATGAAAATGGCTATAATGTAGAACCGAAATGGAAAGAGGAGTGCGGTGTTTACGGCGTGTTTTCCCGCACGGAGGATGTGTCGGGGCTGACCTACTTAGGGCTTTATGCCTTGCAGCACCGCGGTCAGGAAAGTGCAGGTATTGCCATTACCGATGGCGCCTGGATGGATGTTACCCGTGGCATGGGGCTCGTCAATGAGGTGTTCCGCCATCAGGTGCCGCATATGGAAAATCAGTGCATTGCCATCGGCCATGTACGTTATTCCACTACTGGCTCAAGTCTTTTGTGCAACACCCAGCCGTTGATGGTGAATTATTCGGGCGGCAAGATTGCGCTGGCGCATAACGGCAATCTGACCAATGCGGCCGAAATTCGCCATGAACTGGAAGAACAGGGCACGATTTTCCAGACGTCCATTGATTCGGAAGTCTTTGTGAACCTCATTGCCCGCAGCCGGGCAGAAACCGTGGAAGAAAAGATTATCGAGAGCCTGAAGAAGATTCGCGGTGCGTATTGTCTCGCCATCATGACGGAAGATAAGCTGATTGGTGCCCGTGACCCGCAGGGGTTCCGTCCGCTTTGCCTGGGCAAGACGGAGGAAGGCAGCTATATCCTGTCTTCGGAGAGTTGCGGTCTCGATGTGGCCGGTGCCGAATTTGTCCGCGATATTGCGCCGGGGGAAATGGTGGTCATTGACGACAGCGGCGTGAAGTCTTATCCGTTCGCAATGAACGAGAAAAAGGCTTCCTGTATTTTTGAATACATTTACTTTGCCCGTCCGGATTCGGTCATTGACGGCCAGAGCGTCCATGATGCCCGCTTTATGATGGGCCGGGTACTTGCGCGCGAGGCAAAGTTCAAGGGCGATATCGTCATTTCGGTGCCGGACTCCGGTACGACGGCAGCTACGGGCTATGCTTATGAGTCGGGGATTCCCTTTGTGGAAGGGTTGATTAAGAACCGCTATATTGGCCGTACCTTTATCCAGCCGACCCAGAAGAAGCGTGATACCAGCGTGAAGCTCAAGCTCAATGCCATCCGTTCCGTGGTTGAAGGAAAATCCGTTATCATGGTCGATGACAGTATCGTTCGCGGCACGACCAGCGGCAAGATTGTCAATATGCTCAAACAGGCCGGCGCCAAAGAGGTGCACATGTGCATCAGCAGCCCGCCGATTGGTTATCCCTGCTATTATGGGATTGATACTTCGGTGCGCAAGGAATTGATTGCCGCCACCAAGAGTGTCGAGGAAATCCGCGAGTTTATCGGTGCGGACTCCCTGCATTTTATTTCGCTTGAAGGGCTGAAATCCTGCGTATCGGAAGTCAATGCCGATGATATGTGCTATGCCTGCTTTAATAGTGCCTATCCCATCGCCGATGGCGAAAAGCCGGCCGGTGACAGCAAGTATGTGTTTGAACAGCGCAAAAAGTGAGGAACAAGAGGATAATGACGGAAAAACTTACCTATAAAGATGCCGGTGTGGATATTGATGCGGGCAACCGCTCAGTAGAACTCATAAAAAACAGTGTGCGGGCAACGTACCGTCCGGAAGTGCTCGGTGACTTGGGTGGCTTTGGCGGCTTGTTTGCCTTAAACAGCGGCAAGTACAAGGAGCCCGTGTTGGTATCCGGTACGGACGGCGTGGGCACGAAACTTAAACTGGCTTTTATGCTCGATAAGCACGATACCATCGGTCAGGATGCTGTGGCCATGTGCGTCAACGATATTTTGGTGCAGGGGGCAGAACCACTGTTCTTCCTCGACTATCTGGCGGTAGGCAAGCTCCTGCCGGAACAGGTGGCCGATGTCGTAACCGGCGTAGCAGGCGCCTGCAAGGAATCCGGCTGCGCTTTGATTGGCGGCGAAACCGCGGAAATGAACGGCTTTTATCCCGAAGGGGAGTATGATATTGCCGGCTTTGCCGTAGGTGTGGTGGAAAAGAGCAAGCTTATCACCAGCGCCAAGGTCAAGGAAGGCGATGTGATTCTCGGCCTGCCGTCTTCCGGCGTACATTCCAACGGCTATTCCCTCGTGCGCCGCATTGTCTTTGACCATAAGGGCTTCAAGGGCGATGAATATATGGAAGAACTGGGCAAGACCATCGGTGAGGAACTTTTAACGCCGACCCGTCTGTACCCGAAATCCTGCCTGCCGCTGATTGAAAAATTCGATATTCACGGCATGGTGCATATCACGGGTGGCGGCTTCTACGAGAATATCCCTCGCGCTTTGCCTGAGGATTTGGCAGTGGAAATTGACACGAGCAAATGGGAAATGCCGGCTATCTTCCGTCTCCTGCAGCAGTGGGGCAATGTGGATTGGCCGGAAATGTACCGTACCTTCAACATGGGCATTGGCATGATTCTGATTGTCTCTGCGGAAGAAGCCGAAGCGGTCAAGGCACATTTGCAGGCGGCTGACGAAACGGTTTATGAAATCGGCAAGGTCGTCAAGGGCAGTCATGATGTAACATTGCAGGGCGGTGTGTTCGTTGGCTAAGGAAAAATTAGGTGTTCTTTGTTCCGGGCGCGGCACAGATTTACAGTCCATCATCGATGCGATTGAAGCGGGGCAGGTGCCAGCAGAAATTGCCATCGTGCTGACGGATAAGGAAGCCTATGCGCTGGAGCGGGCAAGAAAGGCTGGTATTGAAGCGGTCTGCGTTGACCGCAAGCAGTTTGACGGTCGTGAGCCCTTTGAAAAAGCGTTGATTGAAAAGCTTGAAGCCGCAGGCGTAACGCTGGTGGTGCTGGCGGGCTTTATGCGGATACTTACCCCGTATTTTGTAGGGCATTTTGCCGGACGAATCATGAATATTCATCCGGCGCTTTTGCCCAGTTTTCCCGGTGCCCATGCCCATCGGGATGTGCTGGCCTATGGCGTAAAAGTCAGCGGCTGTACGGTGCATTTCGTGGACGAAGGTACGGATTCCGGTCCCATCATCATGCAAGCGGCGGTGCCGGTGCTTGATGATGATACGGAGGAAACTTTGGGCGCTCGCGTGCTCAAAGAGGAACACCGGATTTATCCGGAATGTATTCGCCTGTACTGTGAAGGCAAGTTAAAGGTTGAAGGCCGTAAGGTGACGATTTTAGCGTAAGACGCGTAAAGGAGAACAGATAAATGCAGATTAAGCGTGCCCTGATTAGCGTATCCAATAAAGAAGGCGTGGTGGAGTTCGCCCGCCAGCTCCATGAAGCCGGTGTGGAAATCATCTCCACGGGCGGAACGATGAAAGCCATCAAGGAAGCGGGCATTCCTGTGACTTATGTCAGCGATGTGACGGGCTTCCCCGAAATCATGGATGGCCGCGTAAAGACCCTGAATCCCTATATTCACGGCGGTATCCTGGCCGTGCGGGACAATGCCGAACATGTGGCCCAGATGGAAAAGCATGGCATTAAGGGCATTGACCTCGTGGCGGTAAATCTCTATCCGTTTAAGGAAACCATTGCCAAGCCGGATGTAACGCTGGCAGAAGCCATTGAAAACATTGATATCGGCGGCCCGGCTATGGTACGCGCTTCGGCTAAGAATTTCAAGTTTGTGACCATTGTGACCAACCCCGCTAAATATAATGAAGTAATTGCGCAGATAAAGGAAAATGGCGGCGTAGATGACCATACCCGCATGGAGCTGGCGCAGGAGGCCTTTGCCCATACGGCGGCCTACGACACGATGATTCAGGATTATCTGGCAAAACAGCTGGCAAAATAAGGGGCGAAACCATGAACATTTTAGTAATCGGCAGTGGCGGCCGGGAGCATACGTTAGCGTGGAAGCTCGCGCAGTCGCCGAAGGCAGATAAGATTTACGCATTGCCGGGCAATCCGGGCATGGCTGATGTGGCGATGTGCGTGGAAGGTATTGCCATTACGGATAATGCGTCGATTGTGGATTTTGCGCAAAAGCATGCGATTGAGCTGGTCGTAGTGGGGCCGGAAGTACCACTGACCAATGGCTTAGTGGATGCAGTCACGGCAGCAGGTATCAAGGCTTTTGGCCCCACGCAGGCGGCGGCACAGATTGAAGGCTCCAAGGCATTTTCCAAATCACTGATGAAAAAATATGGCATTCCCACAGCTAAGTACGAAGTGTTCACCGAGGCAGAGGCGGCTCGGGAGTACATTCGTAAAGAAGGTGCTCCAATTGTCATCAAGGCGGACGGCCTGGCGGCGGGCAAGGGTGTTATCGTGGCTATGACGGAAGACGAAGCCTTGCAGGCTGTTGCGGATATTATGGAAGATAAGGAATTCGGCAATGCAGGTTCGCGCGTAGTTATAGAAGAATTTATGGAAGGGGAAGAAGCGTCCCTTCTGTGCTTTACCGATGGCAAGACCATTTGCCCGATGATCAGCTCGCAGGACCATAAGCGTGCTTACGATGGCGACAAAGGCCCTAACACTGGCGGCATGGGTACGTATGCACCCGCGCCGGTTATGACGGATAAAATGGTGCAGGAAACCTACGATAAGATTCTCCTGCCCACGATTCAGGCGATGGAAAAGGAAGGCAAGCCCTATAAAGGCTGTCTTTATGCCGGCCTGATGATTACGGCTGATGGGCCGAAGGTTATGGAATTCAATGCACGCTTCGGTGACCCGGAAACGCAGGTGGTTCTGCCGCTCTTAACCAGCGATTTGGTAGAAATCATGCTGGCCTGCGCTGATGGCAATTTGGCTGAAGTACAGATTGACTGGTCAAAAGATGCTGCAGTCTGCGTGGTTATGGCAGCAGGCGGCTATCCTAAATCTTATCGCAAGGGGGATGCCATTACTGGTTTGGATGAAGCCAAGGCAGCAGGCGCTTTGGTGTTCCATGCAGGTACGGCTCATAAAGATGGCCATATTGTCACGGATGGAGGCCGCGTACTGGGTGTGGTTGCCAAGGCGGAAAATGTGCGGGCAGCTGTGGACAAGGCATATGCCGGTGTGGCAAAGATTTCCTTTAAGGATGCGTTCTATCGCAAAGATATTGCGCATAGAGCATTGGAACGATAATTACAAA
>CADBYQ010000069.1:9851-10287 GCA_902798865.1 Pseudoselenomonas ruminantium
ACCTATTAAAAATACGAAGCCTTCTCCAAGGGAGCAAACGGGTGCTGGTGCCCGTGTGTTTCCTTGGAGAAGGCTTTTGGCTATGTGATTTAAGTTTTTTGCGGATTCTTTCGATATATTATTGAAAAAGCTGCCCGTTTGGCAGGATTTTTACTGGGGCGGGGAGAAACATTGTTTGTAATAGCTGGAGGTATAATTGCTTCGTGAAAGGAGGGCTGGGGATGGATGCGCAGGGATGGGCTGGATTAGCAGGGATGTATGTTTTTTTTATGCCTAAATCTGTCCTTGCGGGGGGGGCAAGTGTACCTCAATAAAGGACGTTTATCCACAAGATAATAATGAAATGGAAAAGCCTTTCTCCAATGGAGAGGCGGGTTTTTAATGCCCGTCTGTCTTTGGGAGAAGGGCTTTTTGATTTAACTAACCTTATAAACAA
>CADBYQ010000070.1 GCA_902798865.1 Pseudoselenomonas ruminantium
TTAATAAATCAATTTAGAGCAAAAATGATAGATTATAACTAATAAAGAAGTACATAAAAAGTACTTCTTTTTTAATAATAAAATTGTAATATCTATTAAAATATGATATTATTCTACTAGGTGATAACATGGAATATAAACATAATAATAGGAAAAAAATGTTTAAGTTTAATAAAAAGCAGCATATTCTTGCCCGCAAAGGATTTATAGGCCATTGTTCCGGGATTTGTCGGCACGAAGTAAAAATCCTGCTTTTGCAAAGCCTGTTGGGCTTCATCCGAGAGCAGCCAATCCGCAAATTCCTTCGCTGCAGCCGTGTCGGCAGCCTTTGCCTTATAGGCAATACCTGTACCCGCAACCAGCGCAGCGGTACCATCCGCCGGATAGACAATCTTCAAAGGATAGCCACCCTGCATATAGCGAATGACCTCGCTCTCCACGGCAATCGCGACATCCACTTCGCCCATGCCTGCCTGACGGACAGGATTCGAGAGATAGCGGGCATACTGCACGACCTTGGGATGAATCTGCCGCCAAATATCATAAGTCGCCACATCGCCAAACTGCGCCAGCATACTCATAAAGAGATTCGCCGATGCATCTGCGGCCAGAAAGTCCGTTATCCCGATGCGCACCTTGGGCTGCGCGGCCAGTTCCTTCCAGGTATCCGGCACCAGCGGCAAGGTCAGCAGATAATCCTTATTTACGCAGAACACAATAGGGTCATACCATACCCCAATCCAATAGCCGTCCTGCTGTCGGAAACTTTCCGGCACCTGATCGCCCGCTTCAGAAAGATAAGGTGTTAAATAGCCCGCTACGGCAGCTTTTTTCAGCGTATCCTTATCGGCCAAAACCATAGCTGCCGTTCCATTCTCGTCCCCTTCTGCCTGTTTCTGCAAACGCTTCAACAGTTCATCAGAGGCCAGCGGCACGAAGTTTGCACGCACATTATGCGACTGCTCATAGGCATTGGTTAAAATTGCTGCATGCTCAGCCGGCAGCGTGGTATAAACCACAATCTCCCGCAAAGGCCGGGTCCGATCATCATGCCCCGCCCCGGCAAAATAAGCCGAGCCTGCCACAACCAGGATAAACAACAAAAAAGCCGTCAGCAGCAGGGATGTATACCTTCTCATCAAACGATACCTCGCTCACAACTTCAATCATCCCCTATTCTACCATAAGAACCAGCCTGCCGCAATATATTTTACGCTAAGTGCATTGCTCGGTTCGAGGCACAATGGCAGACAACTTACTCCAGTTCTAAGCGTAACACAAAACAAAAAAGAGGAGCGATATATCACTCCTCCCCATGTATATTCAATCTGAGAGTTTTCTGCTGGCCGCCAGCCGTGTACCTAACGGTACGTTCTGGTGCAGGTTTGACCCCCTGCGCAGGTGCGACATTCTCCTTGTCACAAGGCGTGTGCCCATCGGCACGTTCGGGTGTGGATTTTATTCCTGCTCCACTCACAGCACGGCTTTTTACGATGCTCTCACATCGAAAGTATCTCTACTTTAATTAAAGTATAGCAAAATAAACGGTGTTTTACAAGATAAAATTGGCTAAATACATTAGTTCGAGCAAGGTTCGAACTAAAAGACGGAGTGGAGGGGACAATGGCTTTCGGCAGCGTTTGACAAGCCTGTCTAAGCAGACGAAAGCCATTGTCCCCTCCACTCCTTAGGCTTAGCCTATAAAGCCCGTGGGGGCTGGTGATGTTTTCCGCAGCTTTTGACAAGCTTGTCTATGGCGAAGGAAAATATTACCAGCCCCCACGGGCGTCATTTAGCTCGCGATGTAATGTACGCAATAACCCCGCGGGCGGCTTAGCAACTATATGCAATGCTGCAAGAAAACAGCCCGATGGCTGATGATGCTTTCCCGGTGCGTTAGGCAAGCCTGCATAAGCATAGGGAAAGTATTATCAGTCATCGGGCGTCTTATCACATAGATGTTAACCACCTAGCAATGGTTATTCTTCATCCGCATTCGGGTCCTTAATGGGCACCCCAAACACGAGATTATCCAACAGACCAATCAGCTGATTGATTTCCGGTTTAGCAATCTGCCCGGAAGCACCCAGCTGTTCACCCTTGATGCGCATTTCCTCACTAATCAGCGAGGAGAAGAGGACCAACGGCACCTGTCCGAGCGTCTCATCTTCACGCACCAATTTGAGCAGGCGATGACCATCCATCTTGGGCATCTCGACATCGGAGATGATCACGCGTACATGGTCTTCGATTTTACCCGGTTTCTTGGCCAGTCCCTGCAGATAATCCCAGGCATCCTGACCATTACCGAAGTCGCGGACATAACGATAGCCGGACTCATGCAGCGTCGTAACCAAGAGGTCGCGCAGCATCGGTGAATCTTCTGCCACAACAACATGCACATCGGAACGTTTACTCTTAACATCCTCTGTCGCTTCTTCATAAGTCGTCAGTTTTGCATTGATTTCCGGATTGATTTCCGCAATAATCGTCTCAAAGTCAATGAGCAGGACAATGCGGTCCTCCATCTTGATGATACCAACGACACGGGACTGGTCGCCAACTTCCGGAGCCGGCTCCATGTCCTTCCAGGAAATACGATGAATGCGGGAAACATTTTCCACCAGGAAACCGATATTGTAGTTATTGATTTCCGTCACAATGACATTGCGCGGTTCAGCTTTAGACTGCACATTCAGGCATCGCGGCAGGTTCACCAGAGGAATTGCCTTGCCACGCAGAGTGAACAGGCCATCAATATAGGGATGAGCCTGCGGCATAGCCGTCACCGGTGGGCAGGTGATTACCTCACGTACCTTTGCCACGTTGATGCCATAGTTAACTTGTCCGATGCTGAATTCCACAATTTCAAATTCATTGGTGCCGGTTTCCAGCAAGATTCCTTTCTTGTCTCCACTCGTTTCTGCTGCCATCTACTTCGCCCCCATCTATTTTATATCCCATTAAATTCTTCTCTAGCTTTCTTATTCGCCCTTTACGGGTAAATTCCTTCAACTAGTGAAAAATTTTGTATGAATTTATTCAATTTTCTTTGAGATAGGTCCAGCCGTCTTCTTCCACAATGCGATTTTCCCGCAGAAGATGGCCCAAAGCCCGCTTGAAGGCAGCTTTGGAAATGCCAAATTTGTCGCGGATAACCTCCGGCGAGGATTCGTCGCTGTAAGGCATTTTGCCGTTACGATTATGCAAAAGTTCCATGATTTTTTCCGCGTCCGTAATGAGCGCCTTTTCCTTGCTCTCCTTTAACGATGCATTCAGGCGGCCATCATCGCGGATATAGGTGACACGCGCCGTAACCACCTGTCCGACTTTGGGGCGGGACTGCGGATTCATTTCCTTATTGGCGATAAAGACAATATAGCGTTCTTCGCTGAATAAGAATGCTCCGGCATCCGTATAGTTATAAATTGCCCCGGTGACCATCTGTCCTTTTTTGACGCCCTTGGCCGGCTGAGAGGCACGGCGCATTTCGTCTTCGACTTCCATGGTAACGGCGAGTCTGCCCGACTTATCGGTGTAGAGTTTTGCCCAGACCACTTCGCCAATCTGCGGACGGCCGCGCATACCCGCATAGGGCATGAAGATGCCGCGTTCCGCGCCTACATCGACAAACGCACCATCGCGGCTCACGTTGATGACCTTCAGGCGGGCAATCTGCCCTTCCTTCATCTTCGGCACCCGCATGCTGGCGGTCAGCTTGCGGTTCGGGTCAAGGTACAGGAACACCTCAACTTCATCACCGATACTTACCGAATGCGTCTGCTGATTCTTATGCAGCAGAATATCGTCATTGGTATTGCCGGTTTCCGCATCGAGGAATGCCCCCAGCTCCGACTCACGCACCACCTTCAGCGTGGCAACTGTGCTCGGGCCGTATTTTTTCTTACGCTGTTCTTCCATAACGGCCTCAATCAGTCTTCATAAACGGACAGCTTGGCATCGCCCCAAAGCTGTTCGAGTGCATAGTATTCGCGGGCTTCCTGCATAAACACATGGGCAACCACATCACCAAAGTCCAACAGCACCCATTCGCCTTCACGATAACCTTCCTTATGGTTGAAATCCACGCCGGCCTCTCCGAGCTCATCTTCGATGTTGTCGGCAATTGCGCGTACCTGCGTTGCCGTATTGGCCGAGCAAATCACAAAATAATCCGTGGACGGGGAAATTTCCCGCATATCCATGACCACAATATCGCGCGCTTTCTTGTCGCTGGCTGCCTTGCAAATTGCCTGGCTCATTTCTTCAATCGTCATATAAAATCCTCCCAATATCTATTTGTTTTACCTTTATTTCTCCGCGTCAGGGAAAAGCTCCTGCATCCGCTGCTCCATGGCAGCATCATCAATCACCCATATCGAGGAATCATCTGCCGCAGGTGCTCCGGGCAGGACAACGCTCTCCGGCGGCACATTGCTCAAATGCCGCAGGGTATTCGCCAAATACATGGAATCAAAAATCTCTGCACTTGTCTCCACCCGCTGTTTGATGATATCGGCAATCGCAGGCAGCTTGGTCAGCGTCTTAAACTGCAGGAGATTCTGATAGAGTGCCTTGCAGAAGCGTTGCTGGCGCTGCATGCGGCCCAAATCATTCAAATCGTCACTGCGATAGCGCAGATACTGCTGCGCCTGCTGGCCGTCCAAATGCTGATACCCCTGCGGCAGGTGAATCGCGATACCACCCTCGGCGTCATCGTAATTCATATCCTCCTCCACATAGATATCCACGCCGCCCAGAGCGTCAATCAGTTCACTAAAGACCTGCATATCGAGCACGATGTACTGGTGAATGGAAATCCCCAACAGCGCATTGACCTGCCGGGTCATCAGCGGTGCACCGCCCATGGCATAAAGATATTTTATCTTCATCTGCTCCTTGCTGCCCGTGACATTTACCCAGGTATCCTGCGGGATATGAATAAAACGCAGCTTGCCGGTACTGTTTTCAAAGCTGGCCACCACAATGCCGTCGGCCTTCTTTTCGGTGCCGCCATCGATATCCACACCATCATCCAGCCCCATAATCAGCACATTGGTATAGCCGTCAAAACGCGGGTCAATCTGCCCCCGCTTGGCCTGCTGACGCTGGCTGTAGCCGTCATACATGGCCTGATATTCCTGATTGATACGGGAGCCCAGGGAAACCAGCGCATAACCGGCAAAGAGGATTCCCGTGAGCACCACACCAAAAAAAATCAGCACAATCAGCAGCCGCAGCCGTGCCCGCCGCCGTCTTTGGGCCAGCAGTTTTCGTTTGTATTTAATATTTTGCTGGGTGACGTTTTTCTTGTCCATCCGCCTGACCTTCTATCTGTTAAGCAGTATTTCATTTCTGGCAATTACCGTATCGGGATGAATCAGCCCGCCCTTTTGCAGGACAAAAGTAATGGACTGCGTTAGACCGGCCAACACCATATCATCCAAAGCAGCGGTTTTCGCCAGGCTGCGCAGTTCCTCTACCCCGGGATAATCCCGGTTTGGTTCAATCATATCCGCAAACCAGATAATCTTGTCCAGCTTCGTCATCTTCGCGCCGCCTACCGTATGGCGCCAAATGGCTTGTTCAATCGCATGGTCGCTGACACCGTATTTTTCCGTCACCAGACGGGAACCTACATAAGCATGAAGCAGCAAAGGCATCTGCCGTTCAATATTCCCCACCATAATCAGGCGTTTTTCCGCTTCGGCGATTAAGTCCTCGTTGCGAAATTCCCGTGCACAGTCATGGAGAAGCCCGGCCGTCTTCGCCTGTTCCTCATTTACACCAAAGCGCTGTGCCAAAAATACCGCCGTCTCCGCTACACCCAAAGAGTGCTGATAGCGGGAGGGTTTCAGGCTCTTTTCCAGTAATGCACGCATTTCTTCATAGCCCATAGCCAAACTCATTGATACAAACCTTCTTTTTCGATATATTCTGCAACTGTTTCGGGTACTAAATAGCGAATGGACCTTCCCTGCGCAATACGCTGTCGGATAAGGGTTGAGGAAATCTCCATGCGCGGCACCTTGAGTTCATGAATGCGGCTGCGCAGCTGCGGGCCAAAAAAGTCCAGCAGCATTTCCTCATCAAAGGGTACTTCCGGCCGGGTGGTGCCAATAAAATGGCAGGCCGCTACCAGCTCTTTCGGATGGTTCCAAGTGGGTAAATCGTTAATGGAATCCGAACCGGTGATAAAGTAAAGCTCAACATCCTGTCCCAGCCTTTTTTGCATTTCCTGCACCGTCCGCCACGAATACGATGGTCCCTGCAGCTCCATTTCCAAGAGGTCGAGCCTAAAGAACGGATTATCCGCGATAGCCAGTTCCACCATCCTGATGCGCTGCTCAGCCGAAGCGATTTTTCGCCCCTGCTTATGCGGCGGCTGGGCGGCAGGAATAAAGCGCACTTCGTCCAGTTGGAAGGCCTGCCGGGATTCCTCGGCAATATGCAAATGAGCCAGATGGATGGGGTCAAATGTACCGCCCATCAGCCCAATTCGCCTGTTCATCACCGAATTCCTCCCCACACATACAAACCTAAATACGCCAACATTATCGTCAGCAAGATAAAGAGCACAGCCTTACCATAATCCAAACTGTCATGCCGCCCCTTGGGTGTCGCCCAGTACTGCCGCAAGGTGCGCCAGTAACCACGCAAAATGTTCATCAGCGAATCTGTCCCTCACCCATAATGAGATATTTGGAACTCGTGAGCTCCATAAGCCCCATTGGCCCGCGGGCATGGAGTTTCTGCGTGCTGATGCCGATTTCCGCACCAAAGCCGAACTCAAAACCGTCCGTAAAGCGGGTCGAGGCATTGACATATACCGCTGCTGCATCTACTTCTTTCTGGAAGCGCGCAGCATTTGCCAGGTCACGCGTAACAATCGTTTCCGAATGCCCGGTGTTGTAGCGGTTGATATGGGCAATCGCTGCCGCCACATCTTCTACCACCTTAACGGACAGAATCAAATCGCCATATTCCGTTGACCAGTCAATTTCTTCTGCCGTCTGCATTTCCGGGCAGATGGCTCTTGATTGTTCACAACCTCGCAGCTCCACTTTTTTAACCGACATGGCTTCATAAAGCATGGGCAGGAATTTTTCCGCCACGTTCTTATGCACAAGCAGCGTTTCCATGGCATTGCAAACTGAAGGACGGCTGGTCTTGGCATTGACGGCGATATCGAGCGCCATCTGCAAATCTGCACTTTCGTCCACATAGGTATGGCAGACGCCGGTGCCGGTTTCAATAACAGGTACCGAGCTGTCCTCCACCACCCGCTTGATCAGCCCTGCGCCGCCGCGGGGGATGATGACATCCAACAGGCCGGTCAAATGCGTCATTACGCCCACAGCTTCCCTGTCCGTAAAGTCGATAAACTGGATTGCCCCTTCGGGGATACCATGCTTATAGGCTTCTTCAGCCAATAGTGAACTGATGGCGATATTCGAGCGAATCGCTTCGCTGCCGCCGCGCAAAAGCACGGCATTGCCGGATTTCAGGCAAAGCGCCAGGGCATCCGCCGTAACATTGGGGCGGGCTTCATAGATAATGCCCACCACGCCTAACGGCACCCGCACACGGCGAATTTCCAGCCCATTAGGCCGTACGGTTGAATAATCGCCCTGACCGATGGGGTCAGGCAGAGCCGCCGTCTGCCGCAGGCCTTCAGCCATACCGGCAATGCGGTTTTCATCGAGCATCAGGCGGTCCAGATAGGAACGCTTGACGCCCTTTTGCCGGGCTTCTTCCAAGTCCTGCGCATTGGCTGCCAAAATCATGCTGCTGCGCTGTTCTAAGGCATGGGCCATCGCCAGCAAAGCTTCATTCTTCACCTTGGTCGAAAGTGTGCCCAGCTTGTAAGATGCCGCTTTTGCCGCTTCTGCCTTTTTGCGTACTTCTGCCTGAATATCCAATCCGATTCCTCCCCACCAAAATCAGTCCATTACCAGACCATCACACCATTAACACCATATTATCGCGGTGAATGACCTCTGTGGGCACATCACCGGTTAAAAGCTTGCCAATCTCGTCCGTCTGCCGGCCGAGAATCTTTTGTAAATCGCCCGCTGAGAAATTGACAATACCACGGGCGATTTCCTGCTGGGATGATGTCAGCACCCGCACGGTACTGCCGGCGGCAAATTCGCCGTCACAGGCCGTAACACCTGCAGGCAGGATACTTGCTCCCTGCTCCCGCATGGCCTTGGCACAGCCCGCATCCACGACGATTTCCCCCGCCAGTCGCTTGCCAAAGGCCAGCCATGACTTGCGCACCCTGAGATGCGATTCCCGTGCAGGGAACACCGTACCAATATTTTGACCGGTCAAAATATCCCGCAGCACATTTTCCCGTGAGCCCGAAGCAATGACCATCGTCACGCCGGCACTCATGGCAATCTGCGCCGCCTGAATCTTGGTCATCATGCCGCCCGTGCCTAGCTTGGAACCGGCACCACCAGCAATTGCTTCAACCTCCGGCGTAATTTCCGGAATCTCGGCGATAAGCTCGGCTTCCGGATGAGTGGCCGGATTAGCCGTGTAAAGCCCTTCAATATCCGACAGGATAATCAAAGCATCGGCATCTACTAGAGTGGCTACCATAGCCGACAAATTGTCGTTATCGCCAATCTTGATTTCATCAACCGCCACCGCATCATTTTCATTAATGACCGGAATTGCTCCCATGGAAAGCTGGGCCAGCAGGGAATTGCGGGAATGGATGTACTGATGGTGCTGCACGGAATTTTCCTTCGTCAAAAGCACCTGTCCCATAACCTGTCCGTATTCGGCAAAGAGCTTCTCGTAGATATGCATGAGTACGCCCTGTCCGATAGCCGCGACCGCCTGCTTTTCCGGAATGGAGTCCGGCTTTTGGGCAAGGCCCAGTTTCCCCAAGCCTGCGGCAATGGCCCCCGAAGATACGAGAATCATTTCCTTGCCCTGATTTTTGAGGTCGGCGATTTCCCGCAGCAACAGGTCAATGCGGTGCAGATTCAGTTTTCCCGTTTCATGGGTCAGGGTACTCGTGCCCACCTTGACCACAATGCGCTTGGCTTCACGCAAACGCTCTCTGGCAGTTCCCATGTTCTTCCCTCCGCTCAATTGGTTATGGCAGTTCGATTTTCGGCTTATCGTAGTTGCGCTTAAACAGCAGACCATTGCGGCCGATAATCTGCACGAGATTTACATCCGCACGTTCAGCCAGCATGGTGATGGCGTCTTCCGGTTCTTCCATGCAGTTCTGCAATACGCGCACTTTAATGAGTTCGCGCTTCTTGATGGCTTCCTGCGCAGCCTGCACAACGGTCGGCGTCACGCCTTCCTTGCCCATCATAACCACGGGTTCCAGCTTCTGTCCCATGGAACGCAAAAAGCTTTTCTGCTTGCCTGTCAATGAATTTCTTAACAAATTTATTCCTCCGTAAATCCTTACTCTTAATCGCGGAATTCAAATTCCATTTCGCCGATATGGATGGTATCGCCCTCTTTGGCGCCCTTTTCCCGCAGCTTTTCATCGAGATTCTTAATGCGCCAGATGTACTGGAAACGGCGCACAGCTTCATCGTTGAGGAAGTTGGTCATCTTCACGAGCTTTTCGATATTCTGTCCGGAAACCACGAGTTCACCGCTGATATTGCGGGAAATGGTAATCTTATCCGGGTCTTCCTCGTTCTCGTCATAGACCACAACTTCGTCTTCCGTCTCCGGCTCCTCGACATAGTTGTCGAGCCATTCACCGGTGTAGTCGATAAGTTCCTGCACACCTTCACGAGTAGCGGCGGAAATGGCAAAGAACTTCATGCCGTTTTCTTCCGCCAGTTTCTGCAGGCGCGGCAGATTCTCCTGCGCTTCCGGCAGGTCGATTTTATTGGCCACAAGCACCTGCGTGCGGCGGGCAATCTTTTCGCTGTATTTCTTGAGCTCCGCATTGATTTTGTAATAATCGTCAATGGGGTCACGGCCTTCAAGGCCCGAAGCATCCACAATATGCAGAATCAGCTTCGTGCGCTCCACATGGCGCAGGAAGTCATGACCAAGGCCCACGCCGTCAGCGGCACCTTCGATAAGCCCCGGAATATCGGCCATGACAAAGCTCTTTTCGTAGTCCGTCTTGACCACACCGAGCACCGGCGTAATCGTCGTGAAGTGATACTCCGCAATCTCAGGACGCGCCGCCGAACAGCTGGCCACAAGGCTCGACTTACCCACACTCGGATAGCCGACCAGCCCCACATCAGCGAGCAGCTTCAATTCCAAAATCAGATTCTTGGCCTCACCCGGTTCGCCGAATTCGGCAAAGGTCGGCGTACGGTTGGCGGAGTTGGCAAACTTCGCATTGCCGCGGCCGCCACGGCCGCCCTTGCAGACCACAGCCTCCTGCCCGATTTCCGTAAGGTCAGCCAAGACTTTACCCGTAGCCTCGTCCTTCACAATCGTTCCGGGCGGTACCTTGACATAGCAGGCCGGTGCATTGGCACCATACTGATTCTTAATATCGCCATTCTCGCCATTCTTCGCTGTAAACTTCCGATGAAAACGGAAGTCCAGCAGGGTGTTCATATTCTGGTCAACGACAAAAATCACATCGCCGCCCCGGCCGCCATCACCACCAGACGGCCCACCTTTCGGCACAAACTTCTCTCTTCTAAACGCCGACTTACCATGACCGCCGTCACCAGCTTTCACGATAACGCGAGTTCTATCAATAAACTGCATATTTCCTCCACATCTAAACCATAAGACCACTGTATATCGTTGCTCAGCGCCCAAGGAAGGGCGCAGGTGGACGTAAATCACGTGATGTGATTTCAGTCCACGTTTTCTTTTGGGTACTTTTCTTTGCGCCAAAGAAAAGTGCCACCGACGGCATTAACAACAGCCACTTTGTAGTCAATAAAAACAAGAGCCGGCATTGCGTTTTCAATACCGGCTCTTGCCTTTACTCGCTACAACGCAACCTAACGCCGTTCCTTATAAACAAATACCTGCGCCCAAAAGCGCAGGTATCCGTTATATGTCTTACATAGCTTCTTCAGCCGTATAAACGCTGACCTGACGCTGGTAGCGGCCTTTGCGCTCGAAAGCAACCTTGCCGGCAACCTTTGCGAACAGGGTATCATCCTTACCGATACCAACATTGTGGCCCGGATGGAAATGCGTGCCGCGCTGACGAACCAGAATGCTGCCAGCGGTTACAACCGTACCAGCCTGCTCCTTAACGCCGAGACGCTTGGAATGGCTGTCACGACCGTTACGCGTGGAGCTAACACCCTTTTTATGTGCGAACAACTG
>CADBYQ010000071.1 GCA_902798865.1 Pseudoselenomonas ruminantium
ACAGGCGGTTTGCGGCGGCTGTTCATATACATCATCGAAGCCATGAATAAGAGGAATATGCCGAAGTAGAAGTTGAGCATGGGCATATTGAAATTGTCCACGATATAGGAGCCAAAGAAAGCACCGGGCAGGGTCGCGATGGCGAAGGGAACGGCTGCTTTGAAATAAACACGTTTTTGTTTGATATAAGCAAGCGTACCCGACAGGGCATTGGCCATGACGATGACGAGGGAAGTGCCTGTAATCTGGGCGGCTGTTTCAAAGAAGGGATGTGCTGTTCCCTGCGACAGGAACAAAATAAAAATCGGCACGCAGATAAGGCCACCACCGATACCCACCAGTGTGCCAAAGGTGCCGACACCAATACCTAAGAGCAGAAACAAGAGAATTTCCATAAATAAACTCCTTTCAACAATGAAATTACCAGAGAAAAACTTTTTGTATGGGGCAGGAGTTCGCCCCTCGAATTACGAATACTCATTATAGCATAAATGCCAATTCAATACAAAGGAGGGCTGGCAGGGCTTAACGAAAGTATTCGCAATTATTTCAATAGTGGTAAAAAATGAGGTGAACTTTCATGGTTACATTTTTGGTTGCTCTATGTGCTTTGATTGGCGGCTATTTTGTCTATGGTAAAATCGTCGATAATGTGTTCGGTCCCACCGACGCGAAAACTCCGGCACTGGTGCATAATGACGGGGTGGACTACATTCCCCTGCCCACTTGGAAGGTTTTTTTGATTCAGCTGCTCAATATCGCAGGCTTAGGACCTATCTTTGGTGCTCTCGGTGGTCGCCGTATCAGTCAAAGAATAAATCTTTGGATTGTCTTTGGTACAATTTTTGCCGGGGCTGTCCATGACTACCTGTCGGGGATGATTTCCTTGCGCGAGGATGGCAAGAGTATCTCCGAAGTAGTCGGAAACCATATGGGCGGCACGATGCTGATGATTATGCGTGTGTTCTCGGTGGTGCTTTTGGTACTCGTTGGTACGGTGTTTATGACTGGGCCGGCAGGGCTGTTAGCCAAGCTTACGGGCGTAGCCGTAACGATTGTCCTGCCCTGCGTGCTGGGCTACTATTTCCTGGCAACGCTTCTGCCGATTGATAAGCTGATTGCCCGCTTCTATCCGATTTTCGGTATCTGCCTGATAGTCATGGCTTTGGGCATTATGGGCGGCATGCTTTTTGGCGTTGGCGGCCACACTATGCCGGAACTGACGCTGCAGAATCTCCATCCGGCAGGGCCGGAAAAGATGCCGATTTGGCCGTTGATGTTTATTACGGTGGCCTGTGGTGCTATCTCCGGTTTCCATTCCACGCAGTCGCCGATTATGGCCCGCTGTCTGAAGGATGAACGCATGGGTCGTCCGGTGTTCTATGGCGCCATGGTTTCCGAAGGCATTATCGCCCTTATCTGGGCGGCTGCCGGTGTTACCTTCTATGATGGTACGGGCGGACTGGCTGCGGCGATGAAAGCGGGCGGCGCTGGTACGGTGGTTTATGATATCTGCGTTGGCTTTATGGGCTCTGGTGTTGGTGCCGTTTTGGCTATGCTGGGCGTTATTGCCTGCCCGATTACCTCTGGTGATACGGCTTTCCGTTCTGCCCGTCTGACCCTGGCTGACTGGTTCGGTGTCAATCAGAACCAGGCTGCTAAGCGTCTGATGTTTGCTGTGCCGCTGCTGGCTGTGGGCGGTGTTCTGTCCCAAATGGATTTTAACATCATTTGGCGTTATTTCTCCTGGACGAATCAGACGCTGGCCATGATTGTCCTTTGGACGGGTGCAGTATATCTCTATCGCACGAAGAAAGGTTCCGGTGCATGGAAGATTCCCTTTGTGCCGGCAACGTTTATGTCGGCGGTATCCTGCACCTACATTTTGCAGGCGCCGGAAGGCTTGCAGCTGTCCACCAGCATTTCCTATCCGGTGGGCATCCTCTTTGCTATCGTATGCGTAGCTCTTTACTACAAGACTACCTTAGGCAGTAAATCCTGACGTTAATTATGGGAGGGTTGTATATGAAGAACTTTATGGATAAGGATTTTCTCCTGCAAACGGAAACTGCACGCGTATTGTATCATGAGCATGCCGCTCCCATGCCGATTTATGACTATCATTGCCATATTAATCCTCGGGAAATAGCGGAAAATCGTGAATTTCGCAATATTGCTCAGGCTTGGCTGGGGACGGATACCTACAAATGGCGTCTGCTCAGGAGCAATGCGGTGTCCGAGAGCTGTGTGACGGGCAGTGAGGTTTCCTCGCGGGAAAAGTTCCAGTATTTTGCGGAGAGTTTGTCACGGGCGATTGGCAGTCCGCTGTATCATTGGACGCATTTGGAGTTGCAGCGCTATTTTGACTGTGATTTGATTCTCAATGGAGAGAATGCGGAAAAAATTTGGGATATTTGCAATGCACGGTTGCAGGCGGCAGATATGCGGGCCCAGGGGATTATTGAGCATTCCAATGTGCAGGTCATCTGTACTACGGATGACCCTGCCTCTGATTTGAAATGGCATACGAAAATCAAGGAAGATGGGAAATGTCCGGCAGAAGTTTTGCCGACCTTCCGGGCAGACAGCATTCTGAACATTGAAGATGATGGCTGGGATGCCTATATGCGTTATGAGCTGGGTGAGGCTGCGGGGATGGATGATATATCCACCATGGCCGATATCCGGGAGGCGATTGTCAAACGGCTGGATTATTTTGCGGAAAGAGGCTGTCAGATTGCTGACCAGGCCTTGCCTTATATGGTTTTTGCCCCGGCTAAGGAATATGAGTTGGATGATGTCGTGGGCAAGGTAATTAACGGCAAGGGGATGCCCTCTAAGTTGGCTATGGAGCAATATAAGACCGCGATTCTGCTGTTCCTGGGTGAAGAATATGCTCGCCGCGGTTGGACGATGCAGATTCATTATTCGGCCCTTCGTGATGTCAATTCTGTTCAGTATACGCTTTTGGGGCACGACAGCGGCTTTGATGCTGTGGATACACATAACTGTGCGCCTGCTTTGGCAAAATTCCTCAATGAATTGAATAAGGACGGACACTTGCCCAAGACCATTATTTCTTCCCTGAATCCTGCGGATAATATCGTGATTGCTGCACTGCTGCCGGCTTTTTCTGGAACAGAGGCCTTAGGCAAAATCCAGCAGGGGGCTGCCTGGTGGTTTAATAATAACAAGGAAGGAATCGAGGCACAGCTGCGTATTTTGGCCAGCATATCGGTGCTGGGCAATACCATTGGCACGCCGACGGATTCCCGTTCTTTGTTATCCTATCCGCGTCACGAGTATTATCGCCGTATTTTGTGTAATTTTATCGGCAATCTCGTGGAAAATGGGGAGTATCCGGCGGATATGAAAACTTTGGGCAAGTTGGTGGAAGATATCAGTTACAACAATGCCTGCCGCTATTTTGCTTTTTGATGAAGGAGTCGTTATGCCAAGAAAAAGTACCAAAAAAACTGTAGAAAATAATGAAAAGGCGGTTAAGTTTCAGGAATTCCTGATTGAGAACAACATCAATGTGTTCAGCACAGAGTCGATGGATGATGATTATGCTACGGTGCTGTTCCGTTCCCGCATTGAAGCGCGCGGTCAGATTCTGCCGATGGCCATACTGATTGATACCAGTATTTTCACCGTCATCCGCACGCAGATTATCAGCGGCCTGCCGGAGGACAAGCAGCCCAGGATCAAGGAATATCTCAACGATTTGAATGCCCGCTATAAGAGCTTCAAGTATTATGTCCATCAGGATGGCAAGGTCTATCTGGATATCTGCCTGCCCTTTGTGGATGATACCTTTGACTGCAAGATGATACAGCTCATGCTCAGTGTGCTCGTCCAGCATTTGGAAGAGGTGTACGATGAGTTTATGGGGCAGGTTTGGGGCAAATAGGTAACAAACAGGTATAAAAGGCGCGCCGGGGGCTGGGTATATATTTTCTTCGCTTAGACAAGCTTGTCAAACGCTGCGAAAATATATACCCAGCCCCCGGCGCTTAATTCGTACTGAAAAGCTATCCACAACTCCTGTGTGTTCTGTGTGCTATATCGTACTTGGCTTGGCGCTTGTTTATTGGGCGCTTATTTTTTACGGCTTGCGGCAGGGGAAATTGCTTAGCGGATTTCCGGCAGCAGGCCTAATTTTTTCTTGGTCTTGGAGAGGGTTTTGCGGGCGATGTACTCGGCTTTGTCGGCGCCTTCCTTCATCAGGGCTTCGAGGGCTTTTCTGTCGGCCATAAGTTCCTTGTATTTTTCACGGATGGGTTTTAATTCGTCGGCTACAGTCTGGCCGACAACAGCCTTGAAGTCGCCATAGCCCTTACCATCGAATTCGGTTTCGATTTCCTCCATGGTTTTTCCGGTGATGGCCGAATAGATGGTCATGAGGTTGCTGACACCGGGCTTGTCCTCGCGGAAGCATACCTTGGCTTCGCTGTCGGTGACGGCGCTCTTGAATTTTTTGAGAATGACATTTTCTTCGTCGAGAATGGAAATCGTCGCCTTGGGATTGGTGTCGGACTTGCTCATCTTGCTGGTGGGGTCCTGCAGGCTCATGACGCGGGCACCGGCTTTCGGGAAGTAGCCTTCCGGCAGCTTGAAGATTTCGCCGTAGTTATGGTTGATGCGGGTGGCGATATCGCGGGTGAATTCGAGATGCTGGGTCTGGTCAGCGCCTACGGGTACATAGTCGGCCTGATACAGCAGGATGTCGCCGGCCATCAGTGCTGGATAGGTAAAGAGGCCGGCGTTGATGTTTTCCGGGTGTTTGCTGGATTTGTCCTTGAACTGGGTCATGCGGCTGAGTTCACCGAACTGGGCACAGCAGCTCATGAGCCAGCCCATTTCGGCATGGCTGTGGACATGGCTCTGGACGAAAACCAGGCTCTTTTGTGGGTCAATGCCGCAGGCCAGCAGCAGGGCAAAGGCTTCGAGGGTCTGCTTTTTGCGCTGGGACGGGTCGATGTGAATCGTCAGGGAGTGCAGGTCGGCGATAAAGTAGTAGCAGTTGTAGTCCTCCTGCATTTTCTGCCAGTTCTTCACCGCACCCAGATAGTTGCCCAGGGTAAAGGTGCCTGTGGGCTGAATGCCCGAGAGAATGATTTTTTTGTTTTCCATATGCGCTTACTCCTTTTGGCCTGTCAGGAACCAAAAAGTCCCCGACAGAAAATAGTTTCTGTCAGGGACGAAATTCTCGCGGTGCCACCCTGTTTCATGGCTGTGCCATGCCCTTAACGAGGTACGAACATACCTCTGACAACTGACGTATGTCTCACGTCGCAGCCTACTGATAAGCACTAAGGCTTCTGTTCGGTGCGCCCTCGGCGGCCCATGCAGCAGTCTGTGTTCTATCCGGCTTTCAGCATCCCGGACTCTCTGGGAGAGCATAACGGCTGTTTTTTCCGCTTCAACGGTTTTCTATAAAATACGAGAAAATAATAGCACGCAGAAAAGGCTTTGTCAAGGCAGAATAGGACAAAGTCTATTTGCGTTGAAGCGATATTCTGTTAAGATAAATAAGTGTGGTTATTTCTTTTATGTTGTTGAAAAAATTTTCAAAACGTGAAAACACGCGGAAACAATTTTGCCTTATACTGTAACCATAGCAGGGGAGAGCTGGTTGATGAGCTCTCGAAGTTCAAAGAAAGAAAGGGAATCATCATGGAAAAACTGATCAAGATGGTAGAGACCTTGAAACCGATGTTTGAAAAGGTTTCCAACAATATCTACCTGCGGGCTATCCGGGATGGCTTTGTAAGCTGCATACCGGTAATCCTGTTTTCGTCCTTATTCATTCTGGTGGCCTGTGTGCCAGAGATTTTCGACTACAAGTGGCCGGAATCCATCAGCAGCGTGCTTTGGCAGGCTTATAACTACAGCATGGGTATGCTGGGCATTCTCATGGTGGCAACCATTGCCAAAAGCCTGACGGACAGCATTAATACGAAGATGCCGAAACTCCGGCAGATTAATGACGTCTCGGTCATGATTGTATCCATTATCTGCTTGCTCCTGTTGGCGGTAGCTCCTGTGGAGGGGGGCATTTCCACGGAGTTCATGGGAACGAAGGGTCTCTTATCCGCTTTTGTGGTAGCGTTTACGGTGCCAAACATTTACAAATTCTTTGTAAAGCGCAATATCACCATCAAGCTGCCCGATGAAGTTCCCCATTATATTGCACAGACTTTTGCTGACCTGATCCCGTTGTCGGTAGCTGTACTGGTTTACTGGATTTTTGGTATCGTCTTTAAGGAAACCACGGGCATGATGTTTGGTGCCTGGGTACTGGAAGTGTTCAAGCCTCTCTTTGTGGCAGCGGATGGTTATATCGGTGTGGCCATCATCTATGGAGCCATGGCGATGTTCTGGTTCATGGGTATTCATGGCCCGTCTATTGTGGAACCGGCAGTAACGGCAATTTATATTGCCAATATCGAAGCGAATCTGCAAATCGTAAGCAACGGTGGTCACGCAGTAAATATCCTCACACATCCGACCTCGTATTTTGTCGCAACCATTGGCGGCACGGGCGCAACGCTGATGTTCTGTGCGATGTGTGCGTTTATCGCCAAATCCAAACAGCTTAGAGCTGTTGGACGGGCTTCCATTATCCCGGTTACCTTTGCCGTGAACGAACCGATTCTGTTTGGTGCGCCCATTGTTTTGAATCCGGTACTGTTCTTCCCCTTTATCCTGGCGCCGATTTTCAATGTATGGATTTTCAAGTTTTTCGTTGATACACTGGGCATGAACTCCTTTACCTATATTCTGCCCTGGACTACTCCGGCTCCCATCGGTCTCATCATCGGTACGGGCTTTGCTAAACTGGCCTTTGTACTGGCTCCCTTGCTCCTCCTTGTAGATGCTGTGCTTTATTATCCGTTCTTCCGGGTTTATGATGCCCAGCTGGTAGAGAAGGAAAAAGCCGGTATCGGGACAGAGGAGGAGACGGTTACAGAAGCAGTGGAAAAGGTCGGCGCTCCGGCTGTAGCTGCAGCTGAACTGCCGCAGGATGAAAAGCGGGTACTGGTACTCTGCGCATCTGGTGCTACCAGTTCTATGCTGGCCAAGGCAATCACCAAAGGTGCGCAAGAGCGTCATGCTCCGGTGGAATCCATTGCTATGGCTTACGGTCAGCATAAAGATATCATCACGGATTTTGACCTTGTCGTGTTAGCACCGCAGATGGCATCTATGTATGATGAGCTGAAGACGGACTGCGAAGCCAAAGGGGTCAAGAGTGCAACGACCAGCGGCCGGGAATATGTAGGGCTTACCCGTGACCCGGAAAAGGCTTTGGATTTTGCCCTCGCGTTGATGGCACATTAATTTAAGTAGGAATAAACTCCTGCTGCCAACTGGAATATGGCAACAGTGGCAGCAGGAGTATTTTTATACCCAAAATCACATAATATTCAAAATTCTAGGAGGCATTTTCATGAAAAAACAAGCTCTTGTTGCTGCCATTTTGGCTGCTACAGCCATGAGTTCCACGGCCTTTGCGGCTACGAATCCTTTCAAGGATTTGCCCGAAGGACATTGGGCCTATGATGCCATTCAAATGCTCGCTGAGGACGGCGTCATTGAAGGGTACGGGGACGGAACATTTAACGGCACGAAGACGATGAACCGCTATGAAATGGCGGAAATCGTAGCCAAGGCATCGGAGAAATATGGTACAGCTGCGCTTAAGGATAAAGGCGTGCTCAAGAAACTGGAACGGGAATTTGCCACGGAATTAAAGGATATGGATGTGCGGCTTACCGCTGTGGAAAATGATGTTAAGGAAATGAAAAAAGGCATATCTTCCTTCAAATGGTGGGGCGATGCCCGCGTACGGTATTTCCGCAATAAGAAGATGACTGAGGTTAAAAATGGTTATGCGGTAAAACCACAAAACGAATACAATAAGGTGAACAGTAATGAACTTCGTTTGCGGCTGGGCTTCTATGGAGAACCGGCGGATAATTTATCCGTTACCGGACAGCTGAAATTTGAAACGGATAATGTAGCCAAGTCCAGTAACAATAAAGATCATGGCAATAATTACAATGCGAATGGGATTGGTTATGAAAAAGTCGGTGTCAATCGCCTGCAGCTGGATTGGCGGGCCAAAAATGATTTCACCTTATCCATAGGCCGTAATGAATTATCATTGGGCCAGGGTATTATTTATTGGGAAAATCCCATTGATGCGGTTATGGTACGCAAGAATTTCGGTGACAAGGCCAGTCTGTTGGTAGGTTACGGTGATGCTACGCCGGGAACATGGGCAGATAATAGCGACTATGCCTTCTTTGCGGATTTAAAATACAAGGCCAGCCCTGCTTTGACCCTGACGGCGGCATACTATAATTCGCATTCGGATACGCAGGTAAAAAGTGATGCCTATGCTACCTGGGATGGCGGGGCAACCTGGGACTGGAAGCATACAGATACGGTGAGCCGCAACTTTAAGCAGTTTGCCTATGGTCTGAATGCACAACTGGCACCTAAATGGAACCTGATTGCTGAAGGTGTGCATAATGGTGCAGATGTTACGGTGAATGCCTATGACGGTGCAGCGGATTGGGGCGCTAAATCCAGTGCCGTTCATGACAAAGGCCGGAACGGCTGGTGGACACGCCTGACCTATGGCAAGATGGACTGGAATAAAGGCGGCACATGGAAGGTTTATGGTGAATATCTAGCATTGGGCGGACTGGCTGTAGATTCCAGCGGCTGGGCGCACAGATTAAATGTAGCAGGCGGTAATGGTTATGGTGGCGCCGGCATGAGAGGCTGGGGACTGGCTTTTGACTATATGCTGGCACCCAATACGAATTTTGAACTGGCCTGGTATAAAGTTAAGCCGTATACTTCCACCGATGCTTTTGACGGTTATAAAGACACGGGCTTTGCTTCACTTACTTATAGCTTCTGATGAGGTGACGATAATGCGTAAATCTATGTTAAAATCATTGGTTCTTTCTGCTGTGGCTGCGGGTTCGCTGTGGATGGCAAGTTCCGCTGATGCCGCTGTGCAGGTCAATCCGATTCCGAATCTCAGCGATAATTTCATCAAAGGCGCAGATGTTTCCATGCTGCCGGAGATGGAATCCCTGGGGACAAAATTCTATGATACCGATGGCACGCAGATGGATGAACTGCAGATTATGAAAAAACATGGCATCAACTGGATTCGTCTGCGTATCTGGAATGATCCGAAAGCCGGCCCCGGTGGCGGCGGCAATACGGATGAAGCCCGTGCCATTGCGATGACGAAACGCGCCCATGCCCTGGGCTTAAAAGTTCTGATTGACTTCCACTACAGTGATTGGTGGGCCGATCCCGGCAAGCAGGTTACGCCAAAAGCATGGGAAAAGCATAGCAAGGAGCAGCTGGTAAAGGATGTTCACGACTATACGGCAAAAGTCGTCCGGGATTTTCAGCAGGCAGGCTGTGAGCCGGAGATGATTCAGATTGGCAATGAAGTAAAGAGCGGCATGCTTTGGCCCATTGGGAAACTGCCCAGCAACGATAAGGATAAGGCGTTTTCAGAACTGTTGAATGCCGGGCTGAAAGCGGTACGGGAAACAGCACCAAATGTCAAACTGATGGTACATCTGCCGGATGGCGGGGATAATGCCTTTTACCGCAGCTTCTTTGACAGCATCACCCAAAATGGTGTCAA
>CADBYQ010000072.1 GCA_902798865.1 Pseudoselenomonas ruminantium
CCGGAGATGCGTCTGGGCGAGTTCAAAGACGGTAAAGTCATGCTCGAGAAGGGCAACAAGTTCACGCTGACGTATGATGATGTACCGGGCGATGAGACGCATGTTTCCGTCAACCACAAAGGTCTCTATACGGAAGTAAAACCGGGTGATACGCTGCTTCTGTCCGATGGTCTCGTAGCACTGAAAGTCGATGAGATCAAAGGCAAAGATATCGTTACGACGATTCAGCACAGCGGTAAGATGAGCACGCGCAAGCGCGTAGCTGCTCCGGGCGTACCCCTTGGTCTGCCTCCTATCTCCGAACAGGATGCTAAGGACATCATCTTTGGCTGCGAACAGGATATGGATTTCGTAGCTGCTTCCTTCATCCAGCGTCCGGATGACGTACTGGCTATCCGCAAGCTCATCGAAGAGCACAATGGCCGTATGGAAATCATTCCGAAGATTGAAAACCTCGAAGGCGTTAAGAACTTCGATGCCATCCTTGAAGTTTCCGATGGTATCATGGTTGCCCGTGGTGACTTGGGCGTAGAAGTTCCGGCAGAAGATGTGCCCCTTATTCAGAAGGAAATCATCCGCAAGTGTAATGCTGCCGGCAAGCCGGTTATCGTTGCTACGCAGATGCTCGACTCCATGGAACGCAACCCGCGTCCGACTCGTGCAGAAGTATCCGATGTTGGTAACGCTATCCTCGATGGTACGGATGCAATCATGCTGTCCGGTGAAACGGCTTCCGGTGACTATCCGGTAGAAGCAGTTTCCACGATGAACCGCATTGCACAGCGCATCGAAAGCTCCCTCGAATACAAAGAACTCTTTGTAGAACGCGGTCTGCATCATCTGAAATCCCGTACGCGTGCTATCGCTCATGCTACGGTACAGATGGCTTATGAGCTCGATGTTCCGGCTATCATCACGCCGACTGAATCCGGTTACACGACGAAAGTTGTATCCAAGTATCGTCCGAAGGCTGCTATCGTAGCTTATACGCCGAGCGAAAAGGCTCTGCGTCAGCTGAACCTCCGTTGGGGCGTATATCCGGTACTCGGTTCCATGTGGAGCGATGCCGATGAAATGCTCAGCAATGCTACGGCTGCTGCTGTTAAGGAAGGTCTTGTACAGCGTGGCGATATGACCATCATCACGTCCGGTGTGAAGGCTGGCAAGGGTAACTCCAGCTCTGTACGCGTGTACAACATCTAAGTAAATACCACCACGATGGGGTTCGGGTTCGTATAACATCGTGACCAAAAGGGCCGGCGGTGGCATGTTTCTGCGCAAGTACGCGCTATGCGTGTAAAAAGCGCAGAAACATGCCGCCGCCGGCCTTAGTGTATATCGCGCGAAGGTCGCGATGAAACGCTGATCTGGAGATTTTGCTTATGGCAAAATCTGAACAATGGCGTTATAATGAAAACGTGTTATCTTTACAGATGATTTACCAAATGCGTCGTAAAGCCCGGGCATTTAGGCATGGAGATATAAGGCGCGTCCACCGAATTTGCGTAAGCAATTGAAGCTGGACAATGTAGCTTGCTGATTGTAAAATAGCATTAGAAAGGTGGTGATTGTAGGTGAGAACCTATCGCTTTAAGCTATATAATTCAAAAAGAAACAAAAAACTCCATAGGCAAATTAATGTGGCAGGTCTTGTCTACAATCATTGTATTGCCTTGCATAAACGATACTATAAGTTATTCGGCAAGTCGCTGAATATGTATCAATTGCAAAAGCATATGACCAAACTGAAAAAAATCTCTAGATTTGGCTACTTGAAAGAAATCGGCTCGCAAGCTGTACAGGATATAACGCAACGAATAGATAGAGCATATAAGCTGTTTTATCGTAATTTGAAGCATAAAATCCATACTGCGCCGCCATCTTTCAAAAAGATAAGGAAATACAAGTCCTTCACTTTGAAACAGGCGGGGTGGAAACTGGATGAAGCCGACAATAGTATTATAATCGGCAAGCAACGCTATCGCTATGTAAAGTCAAGAGAAATAGACGGCAAAGTAAAAATTCTCACGGTCAAGCGAGATGCATTAGGCGATATATATTTGTATTTCGTCTGTGAAACATCAGAAAATGAAGTCTTAGTAAGAACAGGTAAAAGTGTCGGCTTTGACTTCGGTTTGAAAATTTTCCTTAATGCCTCGGACGGCAAGGATATTGCTGCCCCTCTATTCTTCAAGCAAAATGCCAATGCCATAAAAAGAGCTAACAGGAATCTGTCCCGCAAAACTAAAGGCTCCAATAATCGCAAAAAGGCAAAACTTGCCTTGGTAAGATTGCATAAGAAGATAGCGAACCAAAGAGCCAATTTTCATTGGCAGGTAGCTAACAAACTCGTTGGAGAATATGCTTTGATATGTCTTGAAGATTTAAACTTAAAGGCAATGCAAAAACGCTTCGGGAGAAAAATATCTGATTTGGGATTTTCCGATTTTGTAAACAAGCTGAAATATATGGCACAAAGAACAGGCTCATCTGTTGTAGAAATAGACCGTTTTTTCCCTTCCAGTCAGCTATGTTCCGAATGTGGGTATCAGAATACGGAAACTAAAAATCTAAAAATTAGAAAGTGGAATTGTCCTAAGTGTGGAAGAGCACATGATAGGGACAGAAATGCTTCGATAAATATAGAGCGTGAAGGAAGTCGGATATTTTTTGCGTAAAGCAATAATGGGCAGGGCATTGTCCATTGTGGAGAGAACTCGTAAGACCTGCTGTTTCAGTAGGCAAGGTTCGCTAATATCCCAGAATCCCCCGGCTTTAGCCGTGAGGAGTATGTCAAATAGTCAAGTGTTATGATAGGAGCCGTGGAGATGCAGGTTAGGATTTTGGCCAGTGGCAGCAAGGGCAACGCTGTTTTTGTGGAAATGGACGGCACGAAGCTGTTGATTGATGCTGGCATCAGCGCCACGAAAATTAAAAAGGGCCTGGCGGAGCTGGGTGTCGATGCCGCCTCACTGGATGGTGTGCTGATTACCCATGAGCATCGCGACCATGTGGCGGGACTGGTGACGCTTTCGAAGTGGTATCACTTGCCCATCTTTACCCGTCAGGGCACGATTGAGCACATGAAGGAGCGGGCGGCGATTCCGGCAGAATGTTTCTGCCCTGTGGGGGAACGCTTTTCCGTTAATGGGCTGGCGGTGGAGAGTTTTAATATCTCGCATGATGCCGCTGAGCCTGTGGGCTATCGGCTCAAAGGCTGCAAGAATGTAACCTTGGCTACAGACCTTGGTTTTGTGACGTCTAATGTGCAGGCTGCCATTGAAGGCGCAGATGTGCTGATTTTGGAGTCCAATCATGACCCCGAGGTGTTGAAGCAGGGCAGTTATCCGTGGCATTTGAAGCGGCGCATTTTATCCAATCGCGGGCATTTGGCCAATAGCGATGCTGCCTGGGCGCTTATCCGTATGCAGAAGCGTCCGGAGAAGGTTTTCCTTGCGCATCTGTCGGAGGAAAATAATCGTCCGGAACTGGCAGAGAATACTGTACAGGGAATTTTGGAACGTCAGGGTGTAAATATGGATTTAACCGTGGCCAGTCAAACCGAAATGGTCGGCTGGTATATGAATTGAATTTGGAGGGATTTTCATGAATAAGAAGAAAACTTCACTGATGGTTGCGGCGATGCTGGCTTTGTCGGCAGTCTCTTTTTCGGGGTGTTCGGCAGGGACGGCATCCGATAATTCGGCCAGCGTCAGCAGCGATACGCAAAGCGCACCGGCAGCACATACGGAAGTAAAGTTGTCGGATGCCCGTAATACACCGGCTGTGCGTGCGGCAAAGACCGTTGGCCCCGCTGTGGTGGGGATAACCAATAAAGCTGTGGTTCGGGACTGGTTCAATAATCCCGTGGAAACGCAGGGCGTAGGTTCCGGTGTTATCTTCCGGGAAGATGGCTATATTGTCACCAATAACCATGTGGTAAGCGGAGCGAAGGAAATCATTGTTTCCCTGCCAGATGGCCGCAGCCTGAAGGGAAAACTCATCGGTGCTGATGAGCTTACCGACCTGGCTGTAGTCAAGGTGGAGGCGAAAGACCTGCCTACGGCAAAATTCGGCAACTCGGACCAGATTGTGGTCGGAGAACCGGCTATTGCTATCGGTAACCCCATGGGACTGGAATTTCAGGGCAGTGTTACCAGCGGTGTGGTCAGTGCAGTCAATCGTACGTTGGATATCAGTGACAAGCTGGTGAAACTGATTCAGACGGATGCGGCCATCAATCCTGGTAATTCCGGTGGTGCGCTCGTGAATGCGGATGGTGAGGTTATCGGTATCAACAGTGCAAAACTGGCTGCCAGTGGCGTAGAGGGCATGGGCTTTGCCATTCCGACGAATACCGTGCAGAACATCATTGACGAGATTATGAATAAGGGCTATGTGGCTCGTCCATATCTGGGCGTGTCGGTCTTTGACCCGCAGACTGCCGGTCGTTATGGCTATCAGCTGAATATTGACAAGGGCGTCTATGTCTTCCAACTGAGTTTGAACGGCCCCTGTGGCAAAGCAGGTCTGCAGCGTGGGGATATCATCCTCAAGGTCAACGACGAGGAAGTGAACTCCGTTTCCGATTTGCGGGCAAAGGTGGCCAGCTATAAAGTCGGCGATACGGTGAAGGTCACCTATGATCGCAATGGTGCCAGCCGTACGGCGGATGTTGTCCTCGAAGAAATGCCGCAGGATAACCGCTGATGAAGATAACGATTGTCTGTGCGGGCAAAATCAAGGAAAAATATCTTACGGCAGGCATTGCGGAATTTATGAAACGATTGAAACCTTTTGCACAGGTTGAGATTCGTGAGATACATGAAGAAAAAATGCCGGATTCGCCATCTGAGGCGGAAAAAGAACAGGTGCTGGCCAAAGAAGGCGAAAAACTGCTGAAGCTGGTGCCGGAGGGCAGTTATCTATTTGTGCTCGATGTGTTCGGCAAGGAAAAATCCTCTGAAGAGCTGGCGGCAGCGATTGACCGTCTGGGAATATCCGGCCGCAGCAATATCACCTTTCTGATTGGTGGTGCCTTTGGTCTTTCCAAAGAGGTACGCAAGGCTGCAGATGAGCTTTTAAGCTTTTCGCAGATGACCTTTACCCATCAGATGGTGAGGCTCCTGCTCGTCGAACAGATTTACCGCGCCTTTAAGATTAACCGCGGGGAAAAATATCATTGGTAAGTGAAAGCCGTCCCAAACCGGGGCGGCTTTGTGGTATAATGAAGGTAAATTCTAAGCGCAAGGGGCGATGGCGATGCGTAATCTATATGGCCTGATGGCATTAATCATGGGATGGGGCGGAATGTATGGCATAACGCATGAGCAGGGAGCGATTGGTCTTCTGCTGATGGTGGCCATGGGCATTAGCATTTATAAAGGGCAACTGCCGCAAAGTGTTGTGCGGAAGCTGGATGTCAGTCAGTTGGCCGCGGCCCAGGCGGACACCGCTTTGGCGGATTGGGAAAAAGCTCGGGAAGATTATAACCGGGTGGAAGCGGCCCGTACCAAAATTCGGGACAGTCAGTTAAGCCGGCAGCTGGGACTTATGCAGCAGGAGGCGGCAAGGCTTTTAAACTATGTAGAAAAGCACCCGGAACGCATTGCGGCGGCAGGGCGCTTTATTCATTACTATCAGGATAGGGCAGCCAGCCTTTGTGAGCAATATCGGGAACTGGAAGAAACCAAGCTGGAGACCGAGCAGGTTCAGCAAGTGAAGGCGCGTCTGAAGGAAACACTGGTCAGCTTTGATGAGGCTTACAATGCAGAGTTCACGAAGATTATCAACAGCCAGCTACTCGATATGGATGCCGAACTTACGGTCATGCAGCAGTCGTTGGAGGCTGAGGGAATCAGCAACGGCAGTAAGGAAACTGTCAATGTGGAACTGAATGCAAACAGCGAGCCGGTTACTACGGGGATTGGGCGCAAAAAACGTCCTCGCCGTGGAGCACTCACCAAGGTTGGCGGGCAGGAAATCGCAGCGGTTAGGGAGAAGATTACTACACCGGATAATGTGCGAAATTCTGTGCTGCTGCAAAAAATGATTATGAGCGGCCTGGCAATCACGTTAGGCTCATTTGGTGCACATAAATTCTTTCAAGGGAAAACCAAGTGGGGGATTGCGTATGTGGTCTTTTTCTGGACGTTGATTCCTGCTTTGGTATCTGTGGTAGAAGGGATAAGATACTTATTTATGCCGGTAGATGATTTTTACGAGCAATATTATCGTTAAATGGAGGGGCTGACCATGGAAGTTAAATTAGAAGATTTGATGAAAGCCAAAACAGGTATTGCAAGTGCCGATGTGACGCCGGACAACCTGCCGTCTGCAGAGGTGATGACGGCACAGGTGGAAAAGGTGGTAAACGACCTGAATCCGGAGGAGCGGGCGCAGGTTGATAAGATAAAGGACGAATTGGATTTGACGGATTCTACGGCCATTTTGCGTTTTGGCGCGCCTGCCCAGCAGAAAATAGCTGATTCCGTTGGTGGGCAGTCTGGTGAAAAAAGGCGAGGATATCAAGCAGGGATATGAGAAGCTGTCCACGCAGGTGGAACGTATTCAGACCAATCTGGAACAGGCTAAGCTGAAAATGATGAAGGATGTGGCGCTGTTCGATAAGCTCTACGCAGAAAATCTGAGTTATTTCAAGCAGCTGCAGCTCTATATTCAGGCCGGTGAGGAAAAACTTACGGAAATGCGGGAAGTTACCCTGCCCAAACTGCGCCAGCAGGCAGCGGATTCCGGTGACCCGATGGCAGTACAGGTGGTGGCCGATTTTGAGGCCAGTGTGAACCGTTTTGAGAAAAAAGTACATGATCTTAAAATCAGTAAGACGATTGCCATTCAGTCTGCACCGCAAATCCGCCTGATTCAGAATAACGATAAGGCGCTTATTGACCGGGTGCAGACGGCTATCTACAGCACGATTCCCCTGTGGAAGAATCAGCTGGTGATTGCTTTGGGGCTGCAGGCACAGCAGAATGTACTGCGCATGCAGCAGGCTGTCAACAATACCACGAATGAACTCTTGCGCCGCAATGCAGAACTTCTGCAGCAGAACAGCATTGAGACTGCACAGGAAAATGAGCGCAGTATTGTGGATATTGAGACGGTTCGGGAGGTTAATGACCGCCTGATTAATACTATTGAGGAAACGATTAAGATTCAGCAAAATGGCCGTGCCAAACGGCAGGCAGCAGAAGCGGAACTGGTACAGATTGAAGGCAGATTAAGGGAAACGCTGCTGAAGAACAGTGGCAGGCAGGGGGCTCAGTAAATGAAGAAGAAACGCCGGGAAATACAACGGCGGATCAGTTATTTAGCGTTATTTATGCTGGGGGCAGTGGTGCTTATCGTCTGCCGCTATGCATGGTTGCAGCTGGTGCAGGGAAGTGCACTCGGTGAGCGGATGAAGGCACAGGTAGGGCAGGATTATGCCATCCAGTCGCCGCGTGGGACAATTCTTGATCGGAATGGACGGGAATTAGCGGTCAGTACCATGACAAAATCCTTGTATATTGACCCTTCGCATGTGGAAAATCCGCAGGAGTTAGCGGAAAATTTAGCGCCGCTTATTGGCAAGACCGAGCAGGATATATTGGATGATGTTGCTGTGGGCGGCGGCTTTGTCTGGGTGAAACGGCGCATGGAGCAGGCTGAATACGAAGCTGTGCGTCAGCTTATCCGGGAAAAGGAATATATGTCCTGCTTGGGCTTTCGGGATGAGGCCAAGCGTTATTATCCGAATGATGTGTTAGCGGCTAATGTATTGGGATTCGTAGGTACGGATGACAAAGGTCTTGATGGAATAGAGCAGGCTTTGGATGCCGTGTTAAAGGGTGAAGTCAAGGAAACCTATCTTACCACAGACCGGCAGGCACGCCCAATTTTGGATTCGATTTTTTCCAGCCGCCGCCGTTATATGGGCGATTCCTGTAAGACGGTGGAGCTGACAATCGATAGTGGCATTCAGTTTATTGTAGAACAGGAATTGGACCGGGCTATCGCGGAGAATAATCCTAAGGCGATAACCTGCGTGGTGATGAATCCGAAGAATGGGGAAGTGCTGGCCATGGCCTCCCGGCCTTCGTATAATCCGAATAAATTCTGGGATTATAATGCGGAAGTTTGGAAAAATCGCGCGGTATCCTTTATCTATGAGCCGGGCTCTACCTTTAAGTCGGTGGTGGCTGGTGCTGCCTTGCAGGAAAAGGTTGTAAGTCCAAATCAGGTATTTGTTGACCCGGGCTATGTTATGGTCTCGGGGCGGCGTATTCAGAACTGGAATGGTGAAAGTTTTGGTACGGTTACCTTTACGGATGTAGTTAAACAGTCTTTGAATACTGGTTTTGCCCAGGTAGGTCTGCGCTTAGGTGCCGAGCGCCTGATGAAGTATGCCCGTGATTTTGGCTTTGGTGAGCCGACAGGCATAGATTTGCCGGGCGAGGAAAGCGGTATTCTCTTTAAGCCGGAGGATATGCGTGATTCGGATATGGCGACCTCTGCTATAGGACAGAGTATTGCGGTGACTCCCTTGCAGCTGGTGACGGCTGTTTCGGCTATTGCTAATGATGGCGTATTGTTAAAGCCGCATATTGTGAAAACTATCCGTAATGCGGATGGCAGCATTTATGAAGAACGCGGCAAGACCGAAGTGCGCCGGGTTATTGATTCGGCTACGGACAAGACTTTGATGGGCTTGTTGGAGCAGGTTGTAGCCAGCGGCGGTGGTGCCAAGGCACAGGTCAAAGGCTATCGTATCGGCGGTAAGACCGGTACTGCACAGAAGATTCGTGAAGATGGCAGCGGCTATATGGATGGCCGCTATATTGCCTCATTTTGTGGTTTTGCGCCCGTAGAAGATCCGCAGCTGACGGTATTGGTCATGATTGATGACCCGGGGACAGGCAACTTCTATGGCGGCCAGATTGCAGCACCGGTGGCCGGGCGTATTTTTGCCCAGTTGTTCCGTCATATGCATATTGAACCTTCAAGTGACCCTTTTGCGGGCATGGAACCTGCGGAAAAGAAGCCGCAGACGGCATCCCGCACTTTTGACATGAACCATTATCAGTGGAACGACGATGCCTGGAAGGTACAGAAGAACAAGGAATCTTCCTATGACCGTCCCATGCTGACCTATGAGGTGCACATGGGGTCCTGGCGGCGCACACCGGAGGGGGAATACCTCACCTATCGGGAGGCTGCCGACCAGCTTATCGCCTATGTGAAGGACATGAATTACACCCATATCGAATTCATGCCCCTCTGTGAGCATCCCTTTGATGGTTCCTGGGGCTATCAGGCCACGGGCTACTATGCCGTGACCAGCCGCTACGGTACGCCGGATGACTTCCGTTATCTCGTGGACCGTGCCCATCAGATGGGCATCGGCATCATCATGGACTGGGTGCCGGGTCACTTCTGCAAGGACGAACAGGGGCTGCGCCACTTCGATGGCCAGAACCTCTACGAGTCCGACAACGTGCAGCGGGCCGAGAACTGGGAGTGGGGAACCACGAACTTTGACTACGGCCGCACGGAGGTGCAGAGTTTCCTGATCTCCAATGCCATGTTCTGGTTTGAGGAATTCCATATTGACGGCCTGCGCATCGACGCGGTGGCCAATATGCTCTATCTCGACTATGGCCGCAAGGATGGCGAGTGGATGCCCAACCGGAAATCTCGAGGCCATGGATTTCCTCAAGAAGCTCAATGAAGCGATTTTCAAGTTCCATCCTCAGGCGCTGATGATTGCCGAGGAATCCACTTCGTGGCCACTGATTTCCCGGCCGGTCTACATGGGCGGCATGGGCTTTAACTACAAGTGGAACATGGGCTGGATGAACGACATGCTGAAGTATGTGAGCCTTGACCCCATTTATCGCAAATGGAATCACGACAAGGTGACCTTCTCCTTCATGTATGCGTTCTCTGAGAACTTCGTGCTGCCGCTTTCGCATGATGAAGTGGTGCACGGCAAGTGCTCGCTAATCAGCAAGATGCCCGGCGATTATTGGCAGAAATTTGCCGGACTCCGTAGTTTCTTTGGCTATTGGATGGCGCATCCGGGCAAGAAGCTGCTCTTTATGGGCGGCGAATTCGCCCAGTTCAGCGAATGGAATTTCGATGATGAACTGGACTGGAAACTGCTCAGGGAATTTGATATGCATCGCAAGATGCAGGCCTATTCCAAAGCCTTAAATAAATTCTATGTGGATACCCGCGCTTTTTGGCAGGTGGATTTCGACTGGAACGGCTTCCAGTGGATTGACCCCAACGACAATAACAACAGCATTGTGTCCTTTATCCGCAAGGCGGAGGACCGCAATGACTTCGTTATCGTCATCAGCAACTTCACGCCGGAGGTTCACACCGGCTACCGCATCGGCGTGCCCGCCAAGGGCAGTTACATCGAGGTCTTCAACTCCGATGGCGAAGACTTCGGCGGCAGCGGCGTGTGCAATGCCGGGGAGATTTTGAGTCAGGACAAGCCCTGGCACAATCGGGAACAGTCCATCGAACTGACGGTTCCGCCATTGGCGACTATTTACCTGCGGCTCAAGCGTCAGGATGGTTCGGGCGTCTCCTTTCCGGAAACCGATGCACAGATTGAGGCCAAGGGCTTTGAACTGAGTGGGGAGAAATCCTCGGCAGCGGTAGCGGCCAAGACCGCCCCCAAAAAGACCACCACAAAGAAGACAAGCAAGTCAAGCAGCAAAACTGCGGCTGCCCCCAAAGCCACCAAGGCCAAGGCACCGCGTAAGACTGCAGCCCGTAAAGGAACGGCCAAGACTCGGACAGAGGAAGCCGTAGTGAACGCCTGATACGCAGGCGATAAAGGTTAGGGAGGAAATCCGAAATGAAAGTTCTTTATGTAGCATCGGAAGCAGTACCTTTTGTCAAAACGGGCGGCCTGGCAGATGTAGCCGGGTCCCTGCCCAAAGCACTCTTGAAGGAAGATGTGGATATCCGCGTCATCATGCCGAAATACGGCGCGATTGGCAAGGAATATATCGACAGCATGGAACATGTCTATGACGGTGAACTGGAAGTTGCCTGGCGCAGCAAGTACATCGGCCTGGACAAGCTCGTTCTGGAAAATGTTACCTATTATTTCGTTGATAATCAGGAATATTTCAACCGTGAAGGATTCTACGGCTATGATGATGATGCCGAGCGTTTCTCCTTCTTCAGCCGGGCTGTGCTGAACCTCCTGCCCGCAATGGATTTCTGGCCGGATGTCATTCATACCAACGACTGGCATGCAGGCCTTGTCAATGTGTTCCTGAAACTGGAGCACATGGAAGATGAGCGCTATCAGAACATCAAGACGCTCTACACCATCCACAACCTCAAATATCAGGGCGTGTTCCCGAAGGACATCATGCCGGATGTTTTGGGGCTTGACTGGAAATACTTCAACAACGGCGATTTGGAATTCTTCGATGCCGTAAACTTCATGAAGGGCGGCATCATCTACGCCGATTACGTTTCCACGGTCAGCAAGACCTACGCCAAGGAAATTCAGTATGAATACTTCGGTGAACACTTAGACGGCCTGCTGCGCAGCCGCAAGGATGACCTCTTTGGCATCGTCAACGGCATCGACTATGATGTCTATAACCCCATGACGGACAAGAACCTGTTTGAAACCTATGATGTGGACAGTCCGGACCGCAAGCGCGACAACAAGGTGGCCCTGCAGAAACTTTTGGGCCTGCCGGAAGACCGCCGCATGCCGGTGGTTGCCCTTGTTTCCCGTCTGGTTGCGGCCAAAGGCCTTGACCTCATCGTGCGCATGATGGATGAAATCCTCATGCATGAAGATATTCAGTTCGTGGTACTCGGTACCGGCGACAAGGAATATGAAGACTGGTTCAAGGGGCTGGCTTGGCGTTTCCCGCACAAGGTTTCCGCCAACATCCGCTTCTCCAATGAACTGGCACAGCGCATCTACGCTGGTGCAGATATCTTCCTGATGCCGTCCAACTATGAACCCTGCGGCATTGGCCAGATTGTGGCTATGCGCTACGGCACGATTCCGGTGGTTCGTGAAACAGGCGGCCTCAAGGATACGGTACAGCAGTATGACAAATACACGCAGACCGGCAATGGTTTCGTCTTCAGTGATTACAATGCACACGAAATGATGTACGCGCTGAAGAAGGCACTTGGTTCCTATGCCAACTATGCTGAATGGAATCAGATTGTGCATAATGCCATGGCTACGGACTTCAGCTGGACCAACTCCGCGAAGGAATACAAGAAACTCTATGAACAGCTGAAAAATAAATAAGTTCTATCTGTAAGGTGGGGGCGGCAAGGATTTGCCGCCCTTTGCCACCAGTAAATGTTTTTGGAGGAGGGGTTTCATTGCTTGTAAAAAATGAGGTTGAGCATAACTCCCACAATGTGTACTATCGCAGTCCGTCCGGGGCTGCTGAAGCAGGGAGCACGGTACGGCTGGGACTGCAAATCAAGTCCAAACAGCAAATCAATCAGGTATTACTCAGGCTCTGGCAGGACCAGCAGGGGGAAAAACTCCTGCCCTTGACCAGCAAGGACCCGCAGGGCGCAGAGACACGTTATTTTTCGGTAAATTTAGAAATGCCGGAAAAAGGCTGTCTGCTCTGGTATTATTTCATTATCTCCTGCAGTGACGGCACCTGCTATTACGGCAACAAGATGGAGCACTGGGGCGGACAGGGCGATGTCTATCCCAACGTGCCGCCGTCCTATCAGATTACGGTCTACAACAAGGGCGCCAAGACGCCGGACTGGTTCAAGCACGCGGTCATGTATCAGATTTTCCCCGACCGGTTCTATCGGCAGGGCGACAAGCTGATTGAAAAAGAAGGCGCGGTCTATCATGCCAGCTGGACGGATGACCCCTGTTATTACAAGGACCCGGACACGAAGGAAATCGTCTCCTATGACTTCTACGGCGGCAATATCGCCGGCATTATGGCCAAGCTCGATTATCTGAAGGAGCTCGGCATCAGCGTCATTTATTTCAATCCCGTGTTTGAATCGGAAAGCAATCATCATTACGATACCGGCGATTATCATAAGATTGACCCCATTCTGGGGACGAATGAGGAGTTCCATGATCTGGTGGAACTGGCGAAGAAAAAAGGCATCCGCATCATTTTGGATGGCGTGTTTAGCCATACGGGCAGCAACAGCCGTTACTTCAACCGCAAGGGCAAATATGATGGCGTGGGCGCCTTCCAGTCGCAAAAGTCGCCGTATTACGACTGGTATAATTTTCGCAACTTCCCCTATGAATACGAATGCTGGTGGAACTTTGACACCCTGCCCAATGTGACGGAAACCACGCCGTCCTATATGGACTTCATCTACCGCGCACCGGACAGCGTGCTCCATCATTGGCTGAAGGAGGGCATTGCCGGCTGGCGTCTGGACGTCATCGATGAACTGCCCGAACCCTTCTCACAGGGGTTCTATGCGGAACTCAAAAAGACGGATAAAGATGCCGTGATGATTGGCGAGGTCTGGGAAGATGCGTCCAATAAAGTCGCCTACGGCTCGCAGCGCAAATACCTCTGCGGGCAGGAAATGGATTCGGCGATGAACTATCCGTTCCGCAAGATTCTGCTCGATTTCCTGCTGGGCTATATCACGGCCCAAAATGCCATGATGCAGCTTGAGAGCCTGCGGGAAAACTATCCGCTGGAAAACTTCTATGCCATGATGAACCTCATCGGCAGCCATGATGTGCAGCGCGCCCTGACCCTGTTGGGCGAAACGCCTTACTATGACGGCATGCCCGCCGTTGAGCAGTGCCGCGCCAAGCTTTCGCCGGAAATGTACAAGGTCGGTAAGGCCCGCCTCAAAATGGCGGCGCTGTTCCAGATGGCCTATCCCGGCGTGCCCTGCATCTATTACGGGGATGAAATCGGCATGGAAGGCTTCAAGGACCCGACCAACCGCCGTCCTTACAAATGGACGGGCGGTGATGAGGAACTGCGGGAATACTACCGGACCATCATCAAGGCGCGCAACGAACACGACGCCCTGCAGACCGGCGAACTCTTGCCGCTCACGGCGGAGGGCGATGTGCTGGCCTTTGCCCGCGTGGTGCGCAGCGGCCATGATGTCTTCGGTGCGGATGCGGATAACGGCGCCTACATTGCCGTCTTTAACCGCAGCCGGACGGAACGCCATACGGTGGTGCTCGACATCAGCGACTTTGCTGACGGCACCTTTGTCGATATGGTGACCGACCAGGAGCATACACCGGAGCGGGTGACCTCCGTGCGCGGCAAGCTCACCTTGAAGCTGCCGCCGCTTTCGGGCCGGCTGCTCGAATACGAGCCGCTGCCGCGCAAGTTTGAGCGGGGCGCAGGCATTCTGCTGCATCCGACCTCCCTGCCGTCCAAGTACGGTGTGGGTGATTTGGGCAAGGAAGCCTATAAATTCGTGGACTTTTTGGCTGCCGCCGGGCAGAAGGTCTGGCAGATCCTGCCGCTGGGGCCCGTGGGTTTTGGCTACTCGCCGTATCAGTCGCCGTCGGCCTTTGCGGGCAATCCCTTGCTGATCGATATCGACGAACTGCTGCAGCATGAGTGGCTGACGCCGGCCGAGGCGCGGGTGGCCTATACCAGCAAGTCCTCCTTTATCGACTTTGAACGGGTTATCGCCTTCAAAACCAAATGCTTCAAGCGGGCCTGGGCGGCTTTCCAGAAGTCCAAGGACACCGAAATAAAGGGACAGTTCCAGGCATTTGTAGAGGAAGAGGCCTACTGGCTGGACGATTACGCCCTCTTTGATGCCGCCAAGAAGGAATTCAAGAACAAGGCCTGGTTCCAGTGGCCGGAACCCATCCGCAGCCGCGATGCTAAGGCCCTCAAGAAACTGGCGGAACGGCTGGCGGATAATGTCGGCTATGCCAAATTCGTGCAGTTTATCTTCCATAAACAATGGCATAAACTCCATGAATACGCCAAGGAAAAGGGCATTCAGATTATGGGCGATATGCCCATCTTCATCTCCCACGACAGCGCCGATGTCTGGGCCAATCAGAAGCTCTTTGACCTGAATGCAGACGGCACGGCCAAGACCGTTGCGGGCGTACCCCCCGATTACTTCAGCGCCACAGGCCAGCTCTGGGGCAACCCCCAGTACGACTGGAAGGCCATGGAGCAGGAGGATTACGGCTGGTGGAAGAAGCGCTTCCGGAATCTGTCCAAGCTCGTGGATATGGTGCGCATTGACCACTTCCGCGGCTTTGAGTCCTATTGGGAGGTGGACGGCAAGGCGGAAACCGCCATCAACGGCCATTGGCGCAAGGGACCGGGCAAGAAGTTCTTCGATATCATCAAACAGGAAATCGGCGATATGGAAATCGTGGCCGAAGATTTGGGCATCATCACCGACGAGGTGGAGGCCCTGCGGGAGTCTTGCGGTTTCCCGGGCATGAAGGTGCTGCACTTCACCCTGCATTTCAACGAGCAGGGCAGGCTCGGCTGTGTGGCGCCGGAAAACAGTATCGTCTATACCGGCACGCACGACAACAATACGACTGTGGGTTGGTATGAACACGATATCGACGAATCGACCCGTGCGGCGGTGGCCTCGCTCTTGCACAAGAAGATGGACCGGCCCAGGGATATCGCCAAGGGGCTGCTCAAGTTCGCCTGGGCCTCCGAGGCACGGCTGGCCATTGCGCCTATGCAGGACCTCTTGGGGCTGGATGAACGCGGCCGCATGAATACGCCGGGCACGGTGGGACTCAATTGGAAATGGTGCCTGAAGCCCGATTATCAGCTGGAAATTGAGGCTGAGGAGATCAAGGGCTGGTGTAAGAAGTACGGACGGTGCTGAGTCTGGTGTAAAAAGTCTATAGCGGAAAAAATCCCCTGAGAGATGAGCGCGCATGAATCTCTCAGGGGAATATTTTATCTGCTCTATCAAATTTGATAGAACAGAAGAAGATGTTTCCTTGGTTGCGGAAACTTCGGTTATAATATGATCAGTCAAGTAAAATAGGGGATAAAGAAATATATACGGCAAGATTTGGAAAGGAAGATTTTATTTATGGACAGGCCCAAAAATGAAAAAGCGATACAGTTTCTCTTCCTGATTGATGCGTTAAAGCGGTCAAGAAAAGGGAAGAATGAGTCTAAAAATGTGGAAGTATTGCGGCGGGATATTGAAAATGCCTGGCAGGAGAGATTCCCGGATATTCCCATGACGCCCATCTCTGCGGCTACCATCGGACGTCATATAAAGGCGATGAATGATTCCGGCCTGTATAAGATTGTTACCAGTAAAAATTCCAAAGATGGCTATTATACGGACAGGTTTTTGTTTGAGGCGGCGGAGTTTTGCATTATTGCGCAAGCACTTTACCGCTCCCTGACATTATCTGTCGAGGAAACACAAAATATTCTCTACAAATTTATCAATCAAACGGATGCGTTAGGCGAAGGCTATCTGGATATTATGGATCGGCAGATTCGGCGGACGGCCCCGCGTCGCAAAAGTTCCAAAAATAATCTGCCGATTATCAAAACCATCATGGAAGCTGTTTTGTCAGGACGCCAGATTGCGTTCCGCTATTATAATTGGGATGCGAAAAACAAGCATATGCGGGAAGAAGTAGAGGATAAGGAAAGTGGCAAAGCGAAGACATTCTATGTGTCACCCTATTATTTGGTATGGGAAACCGATGAATGTTATCTGATTGGCTATGAGGAAGGAAAACAAAAGCATCTTTCTCATTTTAAGATATCCTGCATTACAACCTCGATACATACGCTTAGACGCGAATGTACGCCTCTGCGTGAAATGAAGGAGTTTCCTCGCTATAGTATGAAAAGGACATTGCCGGAATCTGTGGCTATTTTCGGAAGGAAAAATGGTGATGGATTTCCCAATTTGTGTAAATTATATGATAATGTGAAATTCTCTTTGGATCGTTATATGCGGGAAAATATAGATATGTTCCATGATGGAAAAGATGTGGTAGATGTAAAACTACATTTCCGGGCAGAATATATGGGCAATATCCTGAAAAAATTCAATCTTGATGAGCGAACCCTGGATGCCAAGCCGACGCAGACAATTGTAGACGGTCAACGCATTTACTCGGCCATCATAACGGTGCAGCCCAATGAGGGCTTTTACCGCTGGCTGATGGGGAACAGCAATTATGTTATGGTAGTGGAACCGGCAATGGTTCGCAACAGATTGAGAGGTCGCTTGGCTAAGGCCTTGTCCGCCATCAAGCAATACGAGCGGAGTGATGACCAAGATCCCATCGATTATGATGCGTTGAAGATGAAAAAGCAGAATGATGATTTTCAGGAGATGTGGCGGGATATGTTCCTGATTCCGTCGATGGACTGAACGTGTTCACAGCGTGCCGAGCGACTGCAGGAGAGACGGATAAATTTACATCGAGGTGCTAAGGCGCGCGGCGGCCGGTAATTACATCTATATGCTAAGGCGCCTGAGGGGGCCGGTCATATTTTTCCTTTGCGCAGGCTTGTCAAACGCGACGGAAAAACACGACCGGCCCCCTCGGGCTTAGTGCGTTGTTCTGGAAAAACGCTTTTTGATATGCTAAAATATAGGTGTAGGGAGGCGTTTTATGGGATACACTTCAACGCCCTATGATGATGTGGGGCATACCTTACTGTATGATTGCAGTCAACTGATACTTCCCGTGATTAATGAGATGTTTGGAGAACACTATGATGGCACAGAGCGTATAGTGTTTCAGCCTAATGAACTGTATGTTCAGCGGCAGAATGGCAGACAGAGGAAACGCATAACGGATTCCAGCTTTTGTGTCATCAAGGGGGATGTCGTAAAGAAGTATCATTACGAAATCCAATCGACAAAGGACAATACGATGTTGTTGCGGATGTTCGAGTATGATGCTCAGATTGCTTTATCGGATGGGAAAATTGCGGATAATGTGCTGGAAGTGGCGTTCCCGCATTCGGCGTTGCTTTATTTGCGGCATTATGAAGATACGCCGGACACTATGCTGGTGCGGATAAAAACGCCGGGCACTATGGCAGAGTATGAGATTCCTGTATTGAAAGTGCAGAAGTACAGTGTGGATGAAATTTTCGACAAGAAGCTGTACTATCTGATTCCGTTTTATATTTTTACGCACGAAAGCCGATTCAAGGTCTATGAGAAAGATGAAAGCCAGCTGCAACTGCTGCTGGCCGAATATAGGCATATTTGTGACCGGTTGAATGACATGATGGAAAGTGGAGAGATGGATGCTTATACGAAGCAGTCCATCCTGGATATGGGCAAAAAAGTGGTACGCAGTCTTGCGCATGACAGCAAATCGGTAAGAGAGGGAGTGGAGAAGATTATGGGCGGTAAAATTCTAGACTATCCGGCAAAGCGGATACTGAATAAGGGTAAGGCAGAAGGGCGTGCAGAAGGCCGTGATATGACGAGTATAGAGCTTATCAAAAATCTTATGCTGGCCATGCATTTGGATGTTGATGCAGCGATGAATGCGTTGAAGATTCCTGAAGATAAGCGGGCACAGTATCGTGCGGTGCTTATGGCTAAGTGAGCAGGATAAGCGGATAAATTTACAGCGAGGTGCTAAGGCGCGCGGCGGCCGGTAATGCCTGCAATTACATCTATATGCTAAGGCGCCCGCCGGCTGATAATGCTTTCCCTCTGCTTAGACAGGCTTGTCAAACGCGACGGGAAAGCATCATCAGCCGGCGGGCTTAGTGCGTATCATAAAAATAGCATTTGCCTATTTTGTAGGTAAATGCTATAATGAGCATAAAGAAGGTGCCGCCTGGCGGTCACCCTCACAGTTGAAACATTATGTTATAAACCGCTACAGTGGCCAAACTAGGAGCGGTTTATTTTTTTATCTCTATGAGAATGAGCAGGATTAAGAGTAAAACAACGATTAACTCATTCATAGGCGAGCACCTCAGTTCTGAGGGCAATTATTAACCGCTAAACAGCACCATAATCAGTATAGCAGAAAGGTCTGTTGTGTCAACTGCTTTATCGTTCATCATGGTGCAAAGACGCCCGAGGGGGCCGGTCATATTTTTCCTTTGATTAGACAGGCTTGTCAAACGCGACGGAAAAACACGACCGGCCCCCTCGGGCTTAGTGCGTATCATAAAAATAGCATTTGCCTATTTTGTAGGTAAATGCTATAATGAGCGTAAAGAAGGTGCCGCCAAGCGGCCGCCCTCGGAGATTTATTAATATTAGTAAACCGCCTAAGTTTGTAGAGACCCCCATAAGTTAGACCAAGAAATCTAACTTATGGGGGTCTTTTTATGGCAAAATATAGTGCAGAATTTAAATTTGAAGTAGTCCAAGAG
>CADBYQ010000073.1 GCA_902798865.1 Pseudoselenomonas ruminantium
ACTGAGGAGGGGAGGGGCGGCAGTGGCTTTCGGCAGCGTTTGACAAGCTTGTCTAAGCAGACGAAAGTTACTGCCGCCCCTCCCCTCCGCCTTAGTTTATCGAACTTCTCGAATCTATTGCGCAACAATATAGGGCATACTTTCCAAATATATCTCAAAGGTACGGGGCCAGGGGAAGCTTAGTTCAATGGTCAGGTCGCTGACACACAATGTGAAATCACCTTGTGGGGTATGGAAGTGGGCGGGATTTTTTACGGCTCTGGTCTGTTTGTAGGCGGCGAGGTGTTTTTGCATGCTTTCCTGCAGCATATGGTTGGCCCAGCGCCAGTTGTGTTCGAGGTCTAAGTCGGCGGTGTTTTGATAGCCGGCTTTTTTTAGTGTGCGATTGATGATGTCGATATCTTCTTTGAGATAGAAATAATCTTCCAAGATGCGGTTGTGCAGGAATTTAATATTGCTGGCGGCAATGCTCATGGCTTCTTCGCGGCTTTGGGCTGTTTGCTGCGCGCTGGTATAAAGGCTGGCAGAGGCAATGGCGGTGCCGATAGCATTGCTGGCCGTGTTCCAACCGGCGTAGGCGGTGAGGGCGTTTAGGGGGTAATCGCTGTCCAACAGCAGGGGGAGCAAGGTTTCCTGCGCGTTGAAGTGTTTGGACAGGTCAACGAGGGCGATATTTTTGCCCGCAGCCGTTAATTTTTTTAATTCCTGTACATTGGCATGGCGGCGGCTGACAGTATCTTTTTCATAATCATTGGCGGAAAGATAGAGGATATAGTCGGCGTCGTCCATATTATCCGTTTCCTTTCCGCCAATCAGGGTGATTTTTTCGCGGGCGGTTTCCTGATTGTCAATGGCCATATAGGGCATAACGGTTTCGGGTGTACTCTTATGGTTGTAGGCAAGATAAATTTGCGGGCAAAAGCCAGTTTGTTCATTTTGGAAGGCGGCCAGCATGGTCAGCGCGATTTCGTCAGCGCCGTGGGTCAGGATTACTTTTTCCGAGGGGAGGTTTTCGCTGGTGATATAGTCCTTTAGATGGGCTTTTTCGATATTGGGAATGCTGTATTCCTCGCCGTCATCCTGTCCAAGTACCAATTGAGATAAGGCACCTTCTTTTACGAGGGCAATGAGTTTTTTGTTTAGTTCTTCGTTTTCCTGGAAATGTGCCAGATACTTCTCCATGCTTTCCAGGGGAATTGCGCTTTCCAAACGGGCCAGTTCCTGTTCATCAATGGTAAGGCCTGCTGCTTGCCTACCTTTTAGCCGGGAATAGGCGAGTAAATCCTTGCGCTCCTGATAGCCGTCAATGGTATCCTGCGGTGTCTGGCGGGGCAGAATGGAAAAGGCCAGCAGGGGAACTGCGGGATTATCGGCATGGAGCTGGCGCAGGAAGTTCATTAAATCGTCCTGTTGGGCGGGGGTGGCTTCCTTTTCGCGGGCGGCGAGCAGTCCACCGTAGAGCAGCTGGTCGATGGAGATAAAGACGGCTTGGTTATTGGGGGTATTTTCCTGCAGCCACTTGCGCATGCCAGCAGTATCGCCGGGGGCGGAGTAGTAGTCCTGCAATTCACTGGGGGGCGTCATTACGTTAAAGCCGCCAATTGCGCCGCTGTCGATGACGAACTGCTTGCAGGGAGGACGGCCATCTAAGGGAACGAGCAGGATATTTTTATGCAGCTGGCGGCTGGGGACAGGTGTGCTGGGAGCACTATTTTGGGAAAGCCCTGCGTGCCAAAGTCCCCAAAATAAACACAGCAACAGAGGCAGAATCATGATTTTTTTCACGGTAAACTCCTTGGTCAAAATGATGATTCAAGTATAGCACAATAATCCGCTTTACAGAGGTGCTTTTTCGCTGTATTTTCGTGGATATATAGTTCACTATTTTACGAAAATATGCTAAAATAATAGTGTTTCTGTATTAGGGAGTGAGAGATTTGCGCATAATTACCGGTTCAGCGCGGGGGTGCCGCCTGAAAACGCCCAAAGGGGCAGAGGTTACGCGGCCAACGGCGGACAGGGTGAAAGAGTCGCTGTTTAATATCTTGGGCCAAATGGTTGCCGGGCGAAAGGTTTTGGATATCTTTGCCGGTACGGGCAATCTGGGGCTGGAGGCACTCTCCCGTGGGGCGGAGTCTGCCGTCTTTGTGGATAAAGCGACGGCGAAGCTCATTGCAGAAAATTTACAACTCACCCGTTTGCAGGAAAAAGGCATTGTCCGCAGTGGCGATGTATTTGCCGAGCTTTCCCGGCAGGCGGCGGGCAAGGCGGAGTTTTCGCTGATTTTCTGCGACCCGCCTTATCATAAGGGATTATGGCAGCAAGCATTAAGGCAGATTGATGCAGCCGATGGCCTGATGGCCGAAAATGGCATTTTGGTCGTGGAACATGGCGCGGAGGAAAACGAAATTCCAGAGCTTTCGCGCTTACAGCTGGTTCATAATCGCCGTTACGGCCACACGACGCAGCTTAGTTTTTTCCAGTGGCGTGCCTACGTGGAAGCAGAGGAGGAAGAAGCATGAGGCGGGCAGTGTGTTCGGGCAGTTTTGACCCCGTGACGCTGGGACATGTGGATGTCTTTGAGCGGGCGAGCCGCATGTTTGATGAACTCATCATCTGTGTGTTCCGCAATATTGAAAAGCAGGGCTTTTTTTCTGTTGATGAGCGGGTAAGGCTCATTGAAGAAGCTGTGGCCCATTTACCCAATGTTCGGGTAATGGCGTTTTCAAGTCTGATTACCGATTTTATGGCGCAGCAGGATGCCAAAATCATCGTGCGGGGTGTGCGTTCGGTAAAGGACTTGGAGTATGAAGAAAATGAAGCTTATATGATTAAGCATTTGAATCCTGAAATTGATACCGTGTTTTTATTAACCCGCCCGGATTTATCCTATGTAAGTTCATCCGGTGTGCGCGAAGTATTTCGTTTTGGGGGCAGTGTAAGTGGATTGGTACCTGCCTGTGTAGAACAGGCGATGAAAAATAAAATGAGCAGAGCAGATAGGGAAAGGATGTAGCAAATATGTCGTCGGTACGCGAAACCTTAGATAAAATTGAAAACATGGTCGTGGGAGCTTCCCGTGTGCCATTCACGGACAAGACGCTCATCAATGACAATGAGCTGGTGCATTATGTGGAGGAACTGCGCAACGATTTGCCGAAGGCCTTGAACAAGGCCGATGAAATCGTGCGTGATCGGGATAGGATTATTAAGGAGGCTGAGGAAGAAGCCGAGGACATCAAGCGTAAGGCTCGGGAATATGCGGAGAGCATTACGAATGAAAATGAATTGGTCAAGCAGGCTAAGGAACAGGCCAAGGCCATTGTTCAACAGGCACAGGAACAGGAAAAGGAAATCATGGAGCGCACACAGGCCAATGCCATTCAGCTCCAGACGAATGCCGATGCTTATGCTAATCAGGTTTTTGACCAACTGATTGGCCATGTGAATGGCACATTCCAGGGGGTCCGTCAGGCGGAAGCCGGCCTGCAGCAGGCACTCAATGTCCTCCAGCAGGCTAAGATGCAGATGAATCAGCAGGCTGCCCGCCAGCAGGAACAGCAGCAACAGCTTGCTCCTGCGCAGGGTGAATAATCAGCGAGAATAACAGAAAGCTGCTACAGCAAAATGGTTGTGGCAGCTTTTTTATTTTGCAGGAATTATTTTTTAGGCAGCGAATAATCCCGATAGAAGAACTGTTTAGCGGAAGAAATGTATGGCGTAAAGGAGGTTTATCAAGTGGACACAAGACAATCTGAAGCGGCAGCCGTCAAGGCGGCAGAAGAAGCCTTTGACCGCAAACGGCGCACGATTGGGCTTTTTGGCGCACCGATATTGGCCTTATTGGTCTTTATGACGCCCATTGACGGCGTGACCTTGGAAGCGCACAAACTGCTGGCAATTATGGTACTGGTAGCGCTTTGGTGGATCACAGAGCCCGTACCGATTCCGGTTACTTCGCTTATCGGGCCGACGCTTGCGGTTATCACGGGCGTAGTGCCTGTGGGCACAGCATTTGCGGCCTTTGCTAATTCCATGATTTTCCTGTTCATGGGCGGTTTTATTTTGGCCAAGGCCATGATGACCCATGGGCTGGATAAGCGCTTTGCCTATTGGCTGCTTTCACGCGAGTGGGTTGGTTCCAATCCCAAGCGCATCTTTTTGGCGGTAGGTCTTGCGGCGGCCCTTTGCTCCGGCTGGGTCAGCAACACGGCCACCGCGGCCATGATGTTTCCTATCTGTTTGGGCCTGTTGACTTCCATTAAAGAAATGTTTGCGGCCAATGGGCGGGAAATTCATCTGCATGAATATAAATATGCAACGGGCCTGATGCTGATGACGGCGTATTCCTGCTCCATCGGTGGTGTACTCACGCCTATCGGCACGCCGCCAAACCTCATCATGCTGGGCTTTTTGGATACCATGTGCGATATTCATGTGTCCTTTTTCCAATGGATGACCTGGGGCTTTATTGCGATGGTGGTTTATTTCGGCATCGCCTATGTGGTGTTATCGCATATGTTCCCTGCGGATGTAGAGCGCATTGCCGGCGCGGACGTGTTCATTAAGACAAAACTGGCAGAATTGGGTGGCTGGACTCGTGCGCAGAAAAATACGCTGGTCGCGTTTATCGTTGCGGTTACCCTTTGGGTATTGCCCGGCTTTTTGTCGATTGCCTTTGGCAGTACAGACCCGCTGCTCAAGATGTATAACCGCTTGTTCCCGGAAGCCATTGCGGCTATGGCGGGTGCCTTACTGCTCTTTATCATGCCAGTGAATTTCAAGGAACGCCAGTTCACGCTGAAATGGTCGGAGGCCATGCAGGGCATTGAGTGGGGCACGCTGATTCTTTTTGGCGGCGGCCTGGCTATGGGGGGCATGATGTATAAGACCGGTCTATCCCAGTGGGTAGGCGATTTAATCGTCGGCTCGATGGGCGGTGCACCTTCGGAAATAGCCATGGTGGCGATTTTCTCCGTTATGGCGCTCTTGCTCTCGGAACTCACGAGCCATACGGCGGCTACGAATATGATTGGGCCGCTAGCCATTACGGCAGCGATTTCGGCAGGCATCAGCCCAGTGCCGGTATCGGTCGGCATTGCGCTTTCGGCGTCCTTAGGCTTTATGCTGCCGGTATCCACGCCGCCGAATGCGATTGTCTATGCTTCCGGCTACATTCCCATCACCAAGATGATTAAGACGGGTGTATATATTGACTTTATCGGCATTGCCTGTGTGACGATTCCTCTGGCAATTTATTTTGTCAACTGGATTACGGGCATGTGAGGAGGATTGACCATGCAGAATCAAACGCTTACCGAAAGTCTGGCGGCTTTCGACCCGGAAATATATGGTCTGTTGCAGGAGGAGATACAGAAACAGCGCTTTACCCTGTCGCTGCTGCCCACATCGAATGCGGTTTCACCGTTTAGCGCGTATTTGAAGGGCAGTATTTTCGGCAATGGGCATTTAGACCATCATGCGGTGCAGAGCCACTTAAAGTTGGAGGACATTGCGGCCAAGCGGGCGGAAAAACTCTTTGGTGCGGCTCATGCGATTGTGCGGATTGCCGATATTGCTGCCGCTTCGCGTGTAGTATTTCAGGCTTTGGCTGCGACAGGGGATACCATCCTTTCGTTCAATCGCCGCAAATCAGAACATTGCACGGGGGAACATCTACAGTATGAGTTTGTTTCGTTCAGCATTGAGCCGGAAACGGAACAGATTGATTTGGACAGGGTCGCAAAACTGGCTAAAGCCCGTAAGCCACGGCTAATCATCTACTCGCCGGTAAATTATCCTCGTTCGCTTGATTATGCCAAGCTCAAGGAGATTGCCCAAGGTGTAGGGGCGTATCTTTGGGTGGATATCGGCCAGAATGCAGGGGCTGTAGCCGCTGGCTGCGCACCCTCGCCGGTGCCCTATGCGGATGTCGTGACTCTGCCCACAGGGGATTCCCTGCATGGCCCGCAAAGTGCGGTTATCCTGACGACGGCGGAATTGGCAAAAAAAATGGATAATGCCGTATTAAATACGGGGCATTCCATGGTCAAGAAAAATGTGCTTGCCGCCTTGGCAACGACTTTTTGGGAGGCAGGCAGCAGCGCCTTTAAGGCTTACTGTGAGCAGGTATTGAAAAATACCAAGGCACTGGAAAAAGGCCTGCATGATGCGGGGATAAAGACGCTTTGTGGAAGTTCTGAGAGCCATCTGGCGCTGGCAGAATTGCCGGACGGCTGCGAGCCGGATGAAATGGCAGTAAAACTTCGGGATGCGGGCTTCCTCGTGAAGGGGGATAGGATGCTGACTTCCGATGAAAGCAAGACATTCCCCATTCTGCGCCTGTCGGCGTTAGACCCTACGACCCGGGCACTCAAAGAAACATCCCTGCAGACAATCGGGCATTTATTGGGGGAATTTATTCAGACGCATGGCTCAGAAAAGGCACAGGAGAAGGCCCAAACGCAGATTCGGGCCATTCTGATGGATAAGCCGCTGTTCTCTGATGAATGGCTGTCAAACGATATTCACCTCACACCGGGCTATGGGCAAAAGGATTTGAATATGGCGCAGGAAATAGAGGCGGAAAGGCGGCAGGCCCAGACTGAGCGGATGTGGAGCTTCTGGGATAATTAATGTTGGTGTTTTTTGGCCCTCCTTATTGGGGAGGGCTTTTGCTTTGTTTGTCGAAGATATCATTTGACTTGTAGTATACTCCAGCTAGTATAATATATAAGAATTGAGGTGACAGCGTGAAGAAAGCAGATATTGCAAAACTTTTACAAGCTTATAAGGATGGTACTCTGTCCGAAGAAGAAGCGGTGGACAAAATTGCCGAAACGCCCTTTGAGGAGATGCAGTTTGCCGCCATTGACCATCATCGGGAACTGCGGCAGGGCATGCCGGAGGTGATTTACGCTGCGGGCAAGACCCCGGGCGGGAGCACTACGAAAAGGTGCTGGAAAAAGTACCCGAAGCAGAATATGATGAAATAGCACGGGCTGTCTACCTGGACCGGGATACGTCCAAGGTGCGGGATGAGCAGCATCAAATCCTGATTTTAACGGCGGGAACCAGTGATATCCCTGTGGCCGAGGAAGCACGGCTGACCGCCTATCTCTTTGGCAATTGTGTAAAAACGTATTATGACTGCGGTGTGGCGGGGATACATCGGCTCTTTGCCCATTTGTCGGATATTGAGCAGGCAAATGTCATTATCGTCATTGCCGGGATGGAAGGGGCGCTGGCCAGTGTGGTGGGCGGTCTTACGGATAAGCCAGTCATCGCTGTACCGACTAGTGTGGGCTATGGTGCTTCGCTTCATGGCGTAGCGGCTTTGCTTTCCATGCTGAATAGCTGCGCTACGGGGGTATCTGTAGTAAATATTGACAATGGTTTTGGCGCTGGGGCCTTGGCCAGCAAAATAAATAAATTGAGGTGACATAATGCGCGCGCTATATTTGGACTGTTTTGCCGGCATCAGCGGCAATATGTTTTTGGGAGCAATGCTGCAGGCTGGTGTGCCCGTGGCTTATCTGGAAAAGGAATTAAACAAACTGCCAATGGCGGATGAATTTGCGCTGGACGTAAAGGAGACGCAGCGCAAGGGAATACATTCCTTTTATGTGGAGGTAAATCTACTGGTGCGTGGCGAAAAACATCATGAACATCATGATGGAGAACATCATCATGCACATCGCAGCATGAGGGATATCCGGGAACTGATTGAAAAATCTTCATTAAATATGGCGGTGAAACAGCAGGCACTAGCTATCTTTATGGAAATTGCCCAAGCTGAGGGGAAGGTGCATGGAAAATCGGCAGAGGAAGTATCCTTCCATGAAGTGGGGGCCGTGGATTCCATTGTTGATATCGTGGGCGCAGCGATTTGTTTGGATTATCTGGAAATCGAGCGCATATTTGTTTCGGATTTGACAGTGGGCAATGGTTTTGTAAAATGTGCACATGGCCTTCTGCCTGTTCCGGCTCCGGCGGTGGCGGAACTGTTAACCGGCTGGCAGACTGAGCGCGGTACAGAGCAAAAAGAGCTCGTGACGCCTACCGGTGCGGGTATTGTGCGTGCCTTGGGGGTTTATAGCGAAAGCCTGCCCAAAGGCTTTGTGACGGAGTGCATCGGCTATGGTGCTGGCAGTCATGAGCTTTCTATTCCCAATGTACTGCGGGCTTACTTAGGGGAATACAATGGTGCCGCGGAGAGCAAGCTGTCCATTATCGAAGCCAATATTGACGATATGAATCCGCAGGTTTACGGATATCTCTATGAAAAACTGTTGGCGGCAGGGGCCTTGGACGTTTGGACAACGCCTATCTTTATGAAGAAGAACCGCCCGGCACAGATGCTTTCGGTGTTGGTGGATGAGGTGCAGAAAAATGCCTGCGTGGGGATTATCTTTGCGGAAACCACTAGCATTGGTCTGCGCATCATGCCTGTAGGGGAGCGGCTGGAAGCAGCCCGCCATATCGCAAAAGTTGAGACAAAATACGGCATGGTAAACTGCAAGGTCAGTGCCTGGAATGGGAAGCTTTGCAGTGTGTCGCCGGAGTATGAGGATTGCAAAAAGTTGGCGGCCGAGCAGAAAGTTCCATTGAAGGTTGTGCAGCAGGAGGCACTGCGGGTGCTCAATGAACGGCTCGGCGTTTAGGTTTATGTTTACATCTATTCTATATGCTAAGACGCCCCGGTGACGGCTAATACTTTTCCTCTGCTTAGACAGGCTTGTCAAACACGACGGAAAAGCATTAGCCGTCATCGGGCTTAGTATCATACATTATGCCGTTAAGACACCGTGGGACAGATAATATTTTTCTACAATAATTCAAATTGTGTAGCATATGTGCTACAATAAATACAGGGAGGTGCAGGCAATGTGTAAAGTTCAAGATGTTGCGGACTTTTTTGTTGATTCAGCTCTCAATGACCCTGACGACAATATGACCAATTTGCGTGTCAACAAACTGTTATTTTTTGCACAGGGCTGGAGTCTGGCAAGGCGCAATGGGAAACCTCTTTTTAATGATGACTTTTTTGCGTGGGACTTAGGGCCGGTGATTCCTGATGTTTATCATAGATTTAAGGTGGCAGGCAGGAATAAAATACAAGATGTGGACAATGAGAATTATGATGAAAATTTTTCGGAAGAAGAAGCACAGTTGTTGATTGATGTATTACGGGCCTATTCCAGATACTCTACCAGTGGTTTGGTGGATATGACACATAGAAGTGGCACACCGTGGAGCAAAGTCTATGAAGCCCATGTGAAAAATGTTATACCGAAAAAAGATATTCAGGCGTATTTTGAGTCATTACCAGTTTTGGAAAGTTTTTCTATGCCTGTTTTATCGGATAACGATTTTATCGGTCATAGGGATGAAGTCACTGGCCATTATGTTCTTCCGGAGGAATGGGCTGATGGACGATAAAGACATAAAGCCATATGACCTATGGTTCGCAAGTGTTGCTTATGAGGATGACCCATCCAAGGCCGATGACAGACCCGTTTTGGTCATTGATGAAAAACGGGGAATTTATGCCGCATTAAAAATTACGAGAACTCCGCCAAGAGAGAGCTTTTGGGGCGAGTATCGCGTACAAAAGTGGCGGCAGGCAGGTCTATCTGACCCGTCAACCATAAGAATCTCAAAATTTTTGCGCTTGGAGCCGAAAGATTTTCGTCGCAAAATAGGAACATTGAGAATGGTGGACATAGCTGGCGTGCAAAATTATATCGACAGATTGTATAGAAATACGTTATAAGGGAATCCAAGATTCTTTGCGGTATTAAGATGCCCGGTGCTTGATGTTTTTTTAGAAATTCATCAAGCGCCGGGTTATTTTTATATTATTTTACATTATAGTGTTAAGTTTGAGCAGGAAAATTGGGGCTTAATTTTCATCATATAATAACGATATATACATAAGAGGAGTTTTCGGTGAAAATACTTTTTGTTTACAAGGAGGCAAAAATTATGATGATGAAGCCCCTCCTCATAGGACAATGCTCCGTTAATTATAAACAAATAGAGCTTCACTTCTGCTTAGGAGGTGAAGTCTGATGGCTATGACCATAATGAATAATACCGGAGCTATGCTGACATTGGGGCAGCTGAATAAGAACATTAGTAAAGTCGGTAAAGAATTGAAAAAAGCTTCTTCGGGCATGAAACTGAATAGTGCCGGGGATGATGCTTCCGGTTATGCCATCAGCGAGAAAATGCGAGTGCGGATTCGTGGACTGTATCAAGACGAGCAGAATGTCAAAAATGGTAAATCCCTGTTAAAAGTTGGTGCAGGTGGCATTGATAATATTGTTGACGAATTGCGTAATCTGAAAGAACTGGCGCTTAATGCCGCTAATGACCATAACACAGATTTAGACAGAGCTACGTTGCAAAAGGAATTTGACCAACGTACTGCTAACATCAATGATATTGCTGCTACCACAAATTACAATGGCAAAACACTTTTGGATGGAAGTTATCGCCGCTATCGCAAAGCAGCCTATCAGCCAGCTGACCCAACCAGCATCACCACATCACCAGTCACGGTAATTCCTAGCGGAGACTATACCGTCGCCACAGAAGGGGTATTTGAGCTACCTCCTGGCTATACTGGTACAATTACCATTGCTAGTGGACTAAAAAATGTAAAACTTAGGCAACAAACCTCAGCCCCGCTTAGTGGCGTTTATATCAAAGGCCCTGCCAGTGGTAATGCAAATCTTTGGATTGAAAATTTGAATATAAGTAACTCTCGTGATGAATCTATAATTGAATTTTCCGGCAGTGATAATTACCTGTCAATATCTGGTTCCAATACATTAAGCCACAATGGTTCTATAAATTATGACAAAGTGATGATAAATATGGGGGATGGTCTTACTTTATGCGGCCGTGGCGTTTTAAATATCAATGATACAAGTCCTCAATCTGCGGGGGGGATTGGTGTAAATGAGCGCCAATCCACTACTGGCTCAATTATAATCAGCAGCGGAACATATAACATCAATATAAGTCAGGCCGGTGCGGGAATCGGAACTGGTTGGGGGGGAACCATCAATAATATTGTAGTTGCAGGCGGAAATCTCAATATAAACTCAGCTAGTGGGGCTGCTATAGGTAGTGGTGATGGTGGTGCTACTGTTAATAATATAGTCATCGGTAATGATGCAAAAATTAACGCCAATGCCAAGAATGGTGCAGGAATTGGCTCTGGAAGCACAGCCAATGCTGGGGATATACTAATTAGCAAAAGAGCTTCTGTAACCGCTTCCAGTATTACTGGGGAAAGTATTGGCAAGGGGAGGAACGGGACTGTAGGCAATGTTACATATACGGACAATTTAGGTCTTGATGACCTGGAAAGATATATAAAAACTGAAATCATTGATGGCATTCCCCTTACCATTCACCACGGCACAAAAGCCAATCAGGCTGTTAAGGTTTATATCAATGATATGCACACAGAGTCTATGGGACTGACTGATGTTAGTGTTGTCACGCGCGACAAAGCTGTGAATGCAATTAGCCTCATTGACAATGCCATAGATTATGCGTTGGACGAAGCAACTTATATAGGTGCATATATTTCCCGTTTGGAATATACAGAAGCAAATCTTGTAACTGCCAACGAATCCACCCAAGCCAGTGAAAGCACAATCCGTGATGCAGATATGGCCAAGGCCATGACGGAATATACCAAGAGCAATGTCTTAGCCCAAGCATCACAATCCATGCTGGCACAGGCCAACCAAACATCTGCCAGCGTATTGTCGCTTTTACAATAGAAGAAATAGGGAAAAACTTATAGTTTCAAGCCCAAGGCGGGCGGGGAGGCAATGGCTTTCGGACGCGTTAGGCAAGCCTGCATAAGCAGACGAAAGTTATTGCCTCCCTGCTCGCCGCCCTTTTGGCTCGAACTGAAAATATTGACAAATGCAAGCCCTCCCGCTACAATCAATGTATCATTGTATGGATTGTAACGGGAGGTTTTTCGTATGAAAATTGCAATGGCTAACGACCATGCCGGAACGCGGCTCAAAGAGGAAATCAAGAAGTATCTGGAAAGCGAAGGCCATGAGGTCAAGGATTTCGGCACTTATGATGAAGAATCCTGCGACCTGTCGGATTTTGTACTGCCGGCAGCGACATCTGTAGCCAAGGGCGAATGTGAGCGCGGTATTTTTGTGGACGACGTAGGCTATGGCAGTGCCATGATTGCCAACAAACTGCGCGGTATCTTTGCCGTTGTCTGCCAGGACCCGTTCTGTGCAGCACTGGCGCGCCAGCATAATGATTCCAATGTACTGTGCCTGGGCGGCAAGATTATCGGTGGCGCTATCGCGATGGAAACGGTAAAGACCTGGATGCATACCGACCCGCTGACGGCTGAAAAATATGTGCGCCGCGTGGAGAAGGTCAAGAAGATTGACGAAGAGCATACGGTAGCCGTCAAGTAAATCCCATTGACAAACGGGGTAGCAGCTGTTAAAATAGTTCGAGGTTGATGCTGAAATGATGAATATTAATATTGCTGAATTACAAACTGATTTAGGCAGAGAGCTGCCCTTTTCTTTTGCGGTGACAGCAGCTGAGCTGGATGCCCTGAGTGATGACTATGTGTTCGAAGACCCCATAAAGGTCACGGGGACGGTAGTCTACACGGGGATGCGCTGGCGTGTCAGCGGCAAGATTGAAGTGGTCAAGACTTTCGTTTGCAATCGCTGCCTTACCGACTGCCGCGAGGAACAGGTACATGAGTTTTCCGAGGACTTCACCCGTGATGAAGGTGAGGACGATTCGGTAAATGTCTTTAGTGGAGATTTGCTGGATATTGAAGACATGGTGCGTGATACCCTGCTGGCGGCCCAGTCCCTCAGTAATATATGCAAGCCCGATTGCAAGGGGCTTTGTCCAAAGTGCGGGCATAACTTAAATGAAGGCGATTGCGGTTGTGACCGTTTTGTGCCTGACCCGCGTATGGCAGCATTACAGCAGTTATTGAACAAAGACTAAGAGAAATGGTTTCAAGGAGGTGTATCCGAAATGGCAGTTCCAAAGAGAAAAATGTCCAAGGCTCGTCGCGACAGCCGTCGTGCTAACTGGAAACTGGAGGCTCCGGGCTTCGTTGCATGCCCGCAGTGCCATGAACCGAAGATGCCCCATCACGTATGCCCGGAATGCGGCTACTATGATGGTAAAGAAGTTGTGGCAGCAGCTGAATAAGCGAAAAAGAAATAAGCAGGACGAGGTTTGTCCTGCTTATTTTATTTGCCCGCCGTGAATTTGTCGAAATAAATGTCATTTGTCTCTTGCATTTTTAGTACATACATCATATAATAGGCAATGTTATGAGATGGTAATAGCAGGTACTAATTTTGAAAGGAGGTGTACGAATGGCAAGAGTGAAGAAAAAAATTCGTCAGGAACAGCTGATTGAAAAGGTGAAAAGCAAACCCTTTCTGACCGATGAAGAACTGGCTAAGCAGCTGGATGTAAGCGTGCAGACCATTCGCCTTGACCGTCTGGAACTGGGAATTCCGGAACTGCGGGGACGCATTCGGAAGATGGCAGAAAATGCCCAGAATAAAGTCAAAGCGATACAGAGCAACGAAGTGGTCGGGGAGCTTATTGATTTGGAACTTGGCCGTTCGGGCATTTCCTTGCTGAAGATAACAGAGGATATGGTCTTTGGCAAGACCCAGATTGCCAAGGGGCATTTCATGTTCTCGCAGGCTGATTCGCTGGCCATGGCCATTGTGGATGCGCCGATGGCGGTAACCGGTGTGGCCAATGTGAAGTACAAAGTACCTGTGCATGTAGGCGAAAAGCTGATTGCTAAAGCCGAAATCGTCAAGGTGCGCGGTAATAAATATTTTATATGGGTCAAGACCCATAATGAGACCCAAGAAGTTTTCCGAGCGAAATTCATCGTGGTTTCGTGGGGAGAAAAGTAAGGGGGAAATAGATTCGTGAAAATTGCAGTTGATGCAATGGGGGGCGACTTTGCTCCTGAACAGATTGTATTCGGTGCCGTGCGTGCGGCGAAGAAATACGGCTGTGAAATCGTGCTGGTTGGTGATGAAGCCAAAATCCGCGAGGTATTGAAGCGGGAAACAGGCTGGGAAAAACTCGGCATTACGATTCATCATACGACGCAGGTTATTGAAATGGACGAGCATCCTGCTGATGCAGTGCGCTCGAAAAAAGATTCTTCTGTCGTGGTGGCGACCAAGCTGGTAAAAGACGGTGAGTGTGATGCGGTTCTTTCCGCAGGCAGCACCGGGGCAGCTGTTACGGCCGCGCAGCTTATCTTAAAGCGCATCAAGGGCATTGGCCGTCCGACCATTGCGACGCCGATTCCGACGACCAAGGGCGTAACGCTCATGCTCGATTCCGGCGCAAATGTGGATTCCAAGCCCATTCATCTGGTACAGAGTGGCATGATGGGCTCCATTTATGCTGAATATGTATTTGGGATAAAAAATCCCCGCGTGGGACTGTTAAATATCGGCGAGGAAGAAACCAAGGGCAATGAACAGGCCCGGGAAACCTATCCTTTGCTGAAAGAACTGCGCAGCATCAACTTCTGCGGCAATGCAGAAGGCCGGGATATTCCCAAGGGAAATTTTGATGTTGTAATTTGTGATGGATTTGTGGGCAATGTTGTGTTAAAATTTGCAGAGGGCTTAGCAAAGACCATCATGAAGCTGATAAAAGAAGCCATCAAAGATGGCGGGATTTTAGCAAAGCTTGGCGCACTACTCTTGATGCCTACGCTCAAGAAGCTGGGCAAGCGGCTCGATGCCTCTGAGTATGGCGGCGCACCGCTTTTGGGTGTCAATGGTGTGTGTATCATCAGTCATGGTTCGTCAAATGCCAAGTCCATTTGCAGTGCTATCGGAGTAGCTAACGATTATGTAAACGGCAAGGTGCTGGAGCATATTCGGGAAACTTTGGAGCAGGAAGAAGTATTAATGAAAGAGTCTTAATCACTGGCATGGAAAATCCAGCGTAGAAAAGGCTAAGGAGGACGTATTTAATGTTTGAAAACAATGCAATCTGTAAGTTACTGAACATAAAGTACCCGATTTTCCAAGGCGGCATGGCCTGGATTGGTACAGCAGAACTGGCTTCGGCTGTGTCCAATGCCGGTGGTTTGGGCATTATTGGTGCCGGCCATATGCCGCCTGATATTTTGCGGGCAGAAATTCAGAAGTGCAAGGGTTGGACGGATAAACCCTTCGGCGTGAACATCATGCTGATGAGCCCGTTTGTTAAGGAAGTCATGCAGGTGGTTATCGATGAACGTGTTCCGGTAATCACGACCGGTGCAGGCAACCCTGGCGAATACATGCCGGCACTCAAGGAAATCGGTACCAAGGTTATTCCGGTAGTGGCTTCCGTTGCTTTGGCTAAGCGTCTGGTTCGTGCCGGTGCTGATGCGGTTATCGCTGAAGGTACGGAATCCGGCGGTCATATCGGCGAAATCACGACGATGGCACTTCTGCCGCAGGTTGTGGACGCTGTTGATGTACCGGTAATCGGTGCCGGCGGTATCGGTGATTCCCGTGGTATGGCAGCAGCTTTTGCACTCGGCGCACAGGCTGTACAGATGGGTTCCCGCTTTGTACTCAGTGAGGAGTGCATTGCGCATGAGAACTACAAAAATCTCGTACTCAAGGCAAAGGACCGTTCCACGGTGGTTACGGGCAGAAGCCTTGGTCATCCGGCACGCATCATTGCCAACAAACTCTCCCGCAAGTACGAGGAGATGGAGGCAGCCGGTGCATCTGCTGAAGAACTGGAAAAGTTGGGCGCAGGCACGCTGCACCTCGCTACGCACAAAGGTGATGTGGAAAATGGTTCCGTCATGATTGGCGAGATTTCCGGTATGCTCAGCGATATTAAGCCCGTAAAACAGATTATTGAAGACATTGTTGGCGGTTTGCCAAATGTTATAGATGCTATTCAGGGGAATTGCAAGTAATTGGGGGTTATAGTCTTGAATAAATTAGCATTTGTATTCCCTGGTCAGGGTGCTCAGGCCGTAGGCATGGGCAAGGACTTCTGTGAGCAGTATGAAGTAGCGAAGAAGCTCTTTAAGGAAGCGGACGAAGCACTGGGGTATTCCATCAAGGATATGTGCTTTGAAGGCCCCGCTGAAGATTTGAAGCTGACGGCGAATACGCAGCCGGCAATCCTCACCATGAGTGTGATTGCTAATGAAATCCTGAAGGAACACGGCATTCAGCCGGATGTTGTCGGCGGCCACAGCCTGGGCGAATATTCCGCTCTCGTTGCTGCTGACGTCATGAACTTCCAGGATGCAGTGCTGCTCGTGCATAAGCGCGGTCAGTTTATGCAGGAAGCTGTACCTGTCGGTCAGGGCGGCATGGCAGCAATCATCGGCCTGTCTGATGAAGTCATCGTAGACGCCTGCGCTAAGGCTACGGAAAAAGCTGGCGAAGTGCAGGCTGTTAACTTCAACTGCCCCGGCCAGACGGTTATCGCTGGTACGACGGCTGGTGTAGAACTACACGGGCAAGCTCGAAGAAAGTGCTGCTGACATCAAGGCTAACCTTGTGGCACAGGCAGACCATCCGGTTAAGTGGATTGACTGCGTGAAGACTATGCAGGAATTTGGCGCAGACACCTTTGTGGAAGCTGGTCCGGGCAAGACGCTCTGCGGTTTCAACCGCCGTATCGACAAGAGCCTTACCAGCATGAACGTGGAAAATATCGAATCCCTGCAAAAAACTCTTGACTATTTCAAGGAGGTTCGCTAATATGCTTTTAGACGGAAAAGTTGCCCTCGTTACGGGTGCTTCCCGAGGCATTGGCCGGGCCATTGCCTTGAAGCTGGCCGCTGAAGGCGCCAAGGTTGCCATCAACTATGCAGGCAACACGGCCAAGGCTGAAGAAGTCAAGGCGGAAATTGAGAAGAATGGCGGCGAGGCCATTCTCGTACAGGCTGATGTGGCAGACAGCGCCGCTGTTGAAGCCATGGTAAATGCCACGGTAGAAGCTTTCGGCCAGATTGATATTCTGGTAAACAATGCCGGTATCACGCGTGATGGTCTCATGATGCGCATGAAGGATGAGGATTTCGACGCAGTAATCAATACGAACCTCAAGGGCGTGTTCTACTGCACGAAGCTCGTTTCCAAGCTCATGATGAAGAAGCGCAGCGGCCGTATCATCAATATGGCTTCTGTCGTTGGCCTCATGGGTAACGCAGGCCAGACCAATTACGCAGCTGCCAAGGCTGGCGTAATTGGGTTCTCCAAATCCGCAGCTAAGGAATTGGCGGCTCGCGGCATTACGGTGAACATGGTAGCACCGGGCTTTATTGACACGGATATGACGGCAGCCATGACGGACAAGGCAAAGGAAATGACGCTTACGGGGATTCCCTTGAACCGCATGGGTACGCCGGAAGATGTGGCAAATGCCGTAGCTTTCCTGGTATCGGATAATGCATCCTATATCACCGGTCAGGTCATCAATGTAGACGGTGGCATGGTTATGTGATATAACTATATATGGACATCAATTTAAGGAGGTGAAACTTCATGACTTTTGATAAAGTAAGAGATATCGTTGTTGAGCAGTTAGGTGTTGAGGCTGACGAGGTTGCCCTCGAGTCCACTTTCATCGATGACCTGGGAGCTGACTCCCTGGATATTGTTGAGCTGATCATGGCTTTCGAAGAAGAATTCAACATTGAAATTCCGGACGAAGCTGCTGAGAAGATCAAGAGCGTTCAGGACGTAGTTACCTACATAGACCAGAACAAATAAGTTTGAGCGTCTTACCTGTTTGAAAATCCCGTGAAACTTGTTTTCGCGGGATTTTTCAAGGTAGGTAAGCTTGATTGGAGGAGTAACATTGAAACTTCCAGAGCTGAAAATAGGCAATAAAGTCGCCCGCGTTCCCATTCAACAGGGCGGTATGGCGATTCGCTTGTCCACAGCCCGTCTGGCGGCAGCAGTTGCCAATGAAGGCGGTATCGGCCTCATTGCGGCATCGGGTATGAGCCATGACGAACTGCGGTATGAAATCCGGCTCGCACGTTCGCTTACGTCTGGTATCATCGGTATCAATATCATGGTAGCAGCTAACGACTTTGCCGAAGTGGTGAAGGTGGCTATTGATGAAGGCATTGACCTTGTCGTAGCCGGGGCTGGTTTTTCCCGTGATATGTTTGCACTGGGGAAGGAATCCGGAACGCCGATTGTTCCTATCGTTTCTTCCGTTAAATTAGCTAAAATTTCAGAGCGTCTTGGCGCAACAGCTATCGTGCTGGAAGGCAAGGAAGCTGGCGGCCATCTGGGAACCGATACGTCGGTGCGTGACCTCATCGCTGATGTCAGCTCCGCAGTAAAGATTCCTGTGATTGCAGCCGGTGGTGCACTTCATGGCCAGGACATCGTTGATTTTATAAAGCTGGGCGCAGCAGGCGTTCAGATGGGTTCCCGGTTCGCAGCCTGCGAGGAGAGCAATGCGGCGCCGGCCCTCAAAGAATATTATCTGAAATCCAAACCGGAGGATATTGTGGTTATCCATAGCCCTGTCGGCCTGCCTGGCCGTGCCGTGCGCACGCCGTTCTCGGCAAGGGTTATGGAAGGCCCTGTGCCTCCAACGCAGTGTGATGCCTGCCTGAAGGCGTGCAAGCACAATTTCTGCATTATTCGTGCGCTGACTCGTGCGCAGCAGGGTGATGTGGAAACGGGTCTGGTCTTTACGGGTGAATACATGCCGCGTATTGACAAGATTATGACCGCACATGAAATTTTTGAGCAGCTTATCGCTGAGGCTGAAGCTGCTGACTAAAGATGAGAACATCACTGCTTTAGTAGATGAGAGGAGTTATTCGTTTTGAGTAATCGCGTAGTTATCACTGGTGTAGGTGCCATTACCCCGATTGGTACGGGCAAGGATGAATTCTGGAAAGGCTTGATGGAAGGCCGTAACGGTATTGACAAGATCAGCCGTTTTGATGCAAGTGAATTCACGGCACAGATTGCCGGTGAGGTTAAGGATTTTGATCCGACCCAGTACATCGACAAGAAAGAATCCAAGCGTATGGACCGTTATACGCAGTTTGCTGTAGCTGCAGCAGATTTGGCCATCAAAGATGCTGGTCTGGACCTCGAAAAGGAAAATCTGGACCGCGTTGGTACCTTCATCGGTACGGGTATCGGCGGTATCGAAACCATGCACAGCCAGTACGAGAAGTTCTTTGCTAAAGGACCTTCCCGTATCAGCCCGTTCTTCGTGCCCATGATGATTGCGAATATGGCTGCTGGTCAGGTGGCTATCACCTACAAGCTCCATGGCCCGTCCAGCTGCACGGTTACGGCTTGTGCTACGGGTTCCAACTGCATCGGTGATGCGTTCCGTGTGATTCAGCGCGGCGATGCCGATGTGATGGTAGCCGGTGGTACGGAAGCTGCTGTTTCCGAAGCTGCTGTAGCAGGTTTTGCAGCCATGAAGGCTCTCTGCATGGACCACAACGATGACCCGCAGCATGCATCCCGTCCGTTCGACAAGAACCGCAGCGGTTTCGTTATGGGCGAAGGCGCTGGCCTCGTAATCCTCGAAAGCCTCGACCATGCAAAAGCTCGTGGCGCACATATCTACGCTGAAGTAGTGGGCTATGGTGCAAACTCCGATGCTTACCACATGACGAGCCCGGCACCTCATGGTGAATTCCAGGCAAAATGCATGCAGCTGGCTCTCGACGATGCCGGCATGAAGGCTGAGGAAGTGGACTATGTCAATGCACATGGTACGTCCACGCACCTCAACGACCAGGGCGAAACCGAAGCCATCAAGGCTGTATGGGGCGAAGCGGCAAAGAATGTTTCCGTTTCCTCCATCAAGTCCATGACGGGCCATATGCTCGGTGCTGCTGGTGGCGTTGAAGCAATCGCTACGGCTATGGCAATCGAAAATGATATGCTCCCGCCGACCATCAACTACGAAACTCCGGACGAAGGCCTCGACCTCGACTATGTGCCCAACAAGGCCAAAGCCAAGACGGTTCGTGCTGCTATGTCCAACTCCTTCGGTTTCGGCGGCCACAATGCCTGCCTGCTGCTGAAGAAGTACGCTGAATAAGAGGATAACGGGCGATGGGAGATACACTAACGGCTAAACGCAAAGGAGAGCTTTTGGAGCTTTCGGCACGTTTGGGTGTGGAGTTTAAGGACTTAACCCTGCTGCACAAGGCTTTGATTCATTCGTCCTATGCCAATGAAGCCAAGGAAAAAAACATCGTCCATAATGAACGTCTCGAATTTTTGGGAGATGCGGTGCTGGAGCTTGCCTCCAGCACCTATCTTTATATGCAGTTCCCGCAGATGCCTGAAGGTCAACTGACCAAGACCAGAGCCAGTATCGTCTGCTCCAGCAGCCTTGCGGAACTTGCGCGGACGCTTCATTTGGGCGACTATCTGCTCTTAGGCCATGGCGAAGAAATGAGCGGCGGCAGGGACAGGCAGACCAATTTGGAAGATGTATTCGAGGCGGTAATTGGTGCCATTTACTTAGACCAGGGATGGGAAGCCGCCAAGGACTATGTCGTGCGTCAGCTTATGCCGCTCTTTGCCAAAGTAGAGCAGGGGGGCATACTCAAAGACTACAAGACCATCCTGCAGGAAGTGGTCTATCAGGAAGCCCAGCAGACGGTAAGTTATGAACTCGTGAGCACTTCCGGCCCTGACCATGACAAGACCTTTACCTTTCATGTCAAAATTACCGGCAAGGTTATGGGCACTGGTAAAAAAAAAAAAAAAAAGGAAGCAGAGCAGAAGGCTGCAAAGGAAGCGTTGGCCAAGATAGCACCGACGAGGTGAGCAGTAAAGCCTTCCCCTTGAGGGGGCGACGTAGTCGCGGGGAAGTCCAGTGGACTCCCAAGTGGTGTCAGTCGGCAGGGCTGATGGATGAAGTGGAATAGGAGGCGTATTATGCGAAAGTTGGTAATTCTCGGCACTGGCTTTGCCATGGCCACGAAATGTTTTAACACCTGTTTCTTTTTGGAAATGGAGGACGGCAGTCTGTTCCTGACTGATGCCGGCGGCGGCAATGGCATCCTGCGCCAGCTCGAAGTCACGAACTTTGACTACAATAAATGCCACCATATGTTCGTAACCCACGGCCATACTGACCATGTACTTGGTGTAGTCTGGATTATCCGCAAGGTGGCTGACCTCATGAATAAAGGTAAGTTTGATGGTCAGTTCCATATTTATTGCCATGATGTGGTCAAGGATATGCTCGAAAAAATGTCGGCCATGACGCTCAAGAAAAAGGACTTCGCGCGCATCGGCGATGGCATCGAGCTGCGCGAGGTCAAAGACGGCGAGGCCATCATGCTGCCGTTCGCGCGCCTTACGGCGTTCGACATCTGCTCGACGAAGGCAAAGCAGTTCGGCTACGCGCTCGACTACGCGGACGGCATGCGGCTCACCTGCCTCGGTGACGAGCCCTTTAACGAGCACGACCGCGCCTATGCCGAGCACGCTGACTGGCTGCTCTCCGAGGCGTTCTGCAAATACGCTGACCGCGAGCGGTTCAGCCCCTACGAGAAACACCACAGCACCGTCAAGGAGGCAAGCGAGCTCGCGGCATCGCTCGGCGCGAAGCATCTCGTGCTCTATCACACAGAGGACAAGACCATCGCGACGCGCAAGCGCGACTACACGGCCGAGGCGGCGCGGTACTACGACGGCGTCGTCTGCGTGCCGGACGATCTCGAGACCATCGTGCTGGAGAAGTAAACATGGCGTGTGCATAGAAT
>CADBYQ010000074.1 GCA_902798865.1 Pseudoselenomonas ruminantium
AGCCATGGCTAACGATCCATGACCTGGCTTCCAAAGGTTATGCGGTCAGGATCTACGGACAGAAGACGCAGAGAATCCATCATCTGCTCTCCCATAATGAACTGTACTACTTTTGCCTTCTCGACTGGTCAGATAATGTATGTGACATAAGGGAGCAGTTCCCTATGCGTTTGTCAGAAACGGTAAGTATCGCTGTCGATGCGGGGATCCGGCATCCGTGGGATCACAGGAGTGGTTTTCCATACGTTATGACTACGGATTTTTTGATCACGACAAAAGAAGGGACCATAGCCCGCACGGTTAAGTCTGTGAAGGAACTTGAAAACAAACGTGTTCGCGAAAAATTTGAGATCGAGAGACGATATTGGGCAGACTGCGGGATCGAGTGGAAAGTGGTAACCGAAAGGCAGATCGATGTGACAAAAGCAAAAAACATCATATGGCTGCGTTCCGGAATGCCGGAATCCTCCTGCATTGCCGATGCGGGACAGCAAGGAGAATGCAGGCGTTTGTTTATGGAAATGTATAGGGATCCGGAGGTCCCGTTTACATTGATCCTGGAGACTGCGGACAGGTTCTCGGACATAGGCCCGGGAATCGGGATGTCCGTGTTTCGGGCATTGGTGAGAGAACGACAGATAGATATTGATTTATCAAAACCGATCTGTTATGCAGACCCAAGGAGGCAGTAATGGAAAACGGGCAGGCTTTTTTTATAAATGAAGTGTTGATGGATCTTTCAAAGGAAAAAAGATATCGCCTTCTTTGGATGTCGGGGGACGGAAACGAGTGCTGGTGGATCGACCTGGACGGAAAAAAACGGATTCCGGAACCGGTCACATCCGGAGAACTGGAGATTTGGGCGGCATCGGGGAGGATTGTCCGGGCGGAAGACCCTGTAGACATGATGCCTATGAATGAAGGCCAAAAAAGTCGTGCCATGAGGAGGTATGACGTGATCGCCGAGGCTGTGAAAAAAGAGCCGGAGATCTACCGTCCGGGTGAGAGGTCTGCCCTGCTGGAAGAAGTGGCGGAAAAACAGGGGTGGGATCTGGATACCCAGCCATGGCTGGTGGATATGGCGAATACGGCATTTTCCTATAGTAGGGCTGCGCACGATAATGGTATGGAAATACCGGCAGGCAGTTATTATTTCAGAGAAGCCGAGGTCATCGGCATACAGGCAATGGAAAGAATCCTGCCGCTTATCACAGAAAATGATGATCGGGCAGAATTGTGTGAATACCTCGCCATGGCTTATGCGCGTTCGATGGATAGAGTGAAAGTCCTGCAGGAAGCAGAGAAAAATCCGCAGGTAAAAAAGTATTTGACCATGATGGAAAAGATGGATAGCGACTACAAAATTCTATATGACCATGCGGTAGAGGAGGGGGAAAAAAGAGCGGCAATAGTAAAAAATCTGCAAATAAATCAGGATATATTAAAGGCAGGCATTGAACAGATGACGATAAATATGGAATCGCTGGATAGAAGAATACGGAATTTACAAAAAGGTTTTTTTTATGCCCTGAATGTATTCGACTGGATTAATGAAAAAAAGCTCAAGAAAGAACGGGATAATTTACAGGAAAAGATAGCGCGAAATAAATACAATCTTACAGAGTTGGAAAAACGAATCGCGCAGCTGGTATAGGGGGAATATTTATGGATGCAGCAGAAGCATTAAGCCTTGTGCAGTTGAAAATGGGCAATCAGCCGGATTATCAGTATTATATGAAGGTAAAAGCAAGAGACATTGCGCAGATGAAGGTGGGGAATCAGCTGGATTACCGGTATTCGGATATGATGTTTACCGACCCGGAAGCACTGTCCGGCATGCAGCAGCTTTATAGCCTGAGACAGTATGCTCATCTGCCGGCCTGGTGGTTTTATAATCAGTGGGTGCTGCATGAATCCGGGGAGATATCCCTGGTCGAGGATATGCTGGCGAAAATAAAGGCAGGAAATGAGGCGGCGTTTGAGTTTGTACTGCGTCTGTTCTTTAATTATCATATTTTACCGGAGCGTGTAAAAGAACGGATTTTGCGGGAAAAATTCAGTTCGGAACTGGATGAGGCTTTGCAGGCGGGGATTGTGGAAGGTAAGGAAAAGTATTGCGTCTATCATTATCCGCCGGAAGCTGAGGCATGTGAATCGGTGGTGGATGGTTATGAATTCCGTCTGCTGCGCAATAGCGATGAATATCTGGAACAGGTGTTTCATTGCCGGACGAGAGTGAATCGGGAAGCACCCATACGGGGCGATGACGGGATATGGCATTTTGCCCTGTTTAAAGCAGGAAAACTTGCCGCCTGTCTGGAGGTACATAGCGTCTTTGAACTGTGTTATCCCATGGTATGTCCGCCGGACGTTGAGTTTGAACGTGCCCGTATACGCATCGCGGTGCTGCGCTGGTTGAAAAAACATGGCCTGGCTGAGCGTTTTGGACCGTATTTTCCGGGAGATTATGCTTATCTTGCCGAGGAAGGGGATGGAGATTGTGGAGTGCGGTAAAAGAAGTTATTTTGGCTATGAGCATGAACATAAGCGCTGGCGGGAAGTACCTGAGCCGGATTTTAGCCATGGCGATATTCATAAGATTCCGTTTGTCGTCATTGTGCAGTTTTTCCACGAAGGTTATGGCATACGCTGGGAGAAGGTGTGGTGTCCGCAGCATCAGGCTTATGAGGCTATTGCACGCTATACGGAGGAGGGCGTCCTGACGGAGTCCGGCTGCGAACTGAAGGGCTGGCAGATTGCGGTAAGACACAATATTTATCAGAGCTATGCCAATACTCGGGATTTTGCCCAGTTTGAATTTTGTTGGAGTGTGAATCCATCGCAGGATGGCTCGTTTATGGTTGGCTATTATCAGGTGGAGGTGGCATTTCCCTTTAGCCGGTTCTTTATGGAAAAAAAGGAGCCGCAGCCGCCGAAAATCATTGACGTGAAGTGCAAAGTCAGAAGCATCCGTGCTATTGAAGAAGCATATGGTGTGCCGGTATCCTTGCGCAAGTTGCTGTTTCCGGGATATAACCCGCCGCCCAAACGGAAGGGAGATGTGTATTCGGCAGATTGGGTGAGGGAGGAATTTAATCGGAACTGGGAATATCTGCAGAGCAAAGAGGTGTGCAGGACAGAGTGGGAATGGAAAATCAGCGGCTATAATTTCCGGCATATCCGGAGTGAGCGCGTCTATCATACGCTGCGCAGGCATTATCAGGCAGGTTACGTGGCCCCAGAGGAATTGCAGCAGAAAATTTACTTTTGCGTGGAACGCAATGGCCGGACATTGGCAATTATGGTGATTGACGGCGGGGTTATTCAGCATATTAATACGTTATGTTGGACCCAGGGGGTAATTTTGGAAGCAAAGCTGTATATTGTCATACGCAAATGGCAGGAATTATGCGGTCTGCAGCTGGCTGAGCGCTTTAGCTGGAATAGGAATCTGAGTATTGCCGGACGGCAGTTCAATGTCAGCCGTTTGCAGCCGGATACCCGTTATGGCAAGGCCAGCTTGTGGTGGCTGGCCGCAGAGGATGAGGAAGTCGGTCCGGGCTTTTACCTCAGGATGTATCGCAATCTGTATATGACGGATTTGTTGGTTTGGGGGCCGAAGCCACCGGTGGATGCAGCTGATTTGGACTATCTGCAGAAGCTGTGGCCTTTTGCCGGAAAAATCTTCAAGGCGGCAGCGGCGGGCAATCCGGAAGCCTGCTATGTGATGCATCTGATTTACAGCGATGGCAACTTCAATTTTCGTGAGCCGGACTTCCATTGGGGAGAGATCTGGTATAAAAAGGCCGTGGTGAACGGTTGGCTGGAAATTGCTCCGGACAAGGAGGATATTGTGTTATAAAAGTTCTCCCTGCTGATTTTTGGGATTGGCGGGGAGCTTTCTCTATACAAAAACAGGATTTTATGCTATGATTATAATATAGATTAGGTGTATTACCTCTTGATTATTAGTGTTTATGGTTATGCGTGGAGGCATTATGAATGCTAATGATTTGGGGGTGGATTTATGCGGGCGGCATATAAAATACGGACGGAAGATTGGAACTCCGGAGAGGAATATATGCGGGCGGTGTTTTCGGCAGCCAGGGTGGGGCTATGCCTGTTGGATGCTGAAGGTGCTGTGTTGGCGATAAATGAGATGGGCAGAACATTGATGCAGGTAGATGGGCGCAATGTTATTGGTCGTCAATTTGGTGATGCTTTTTGTTGTGAAAACAGTTTGGAGAAAGGCTGTGGTCATGGAAAAAATTGTCGGCATTGTCCGGTGCGGCGCAATGTAGAGGCGGCCCTGGCTGATGATGCGTTCAGCAGCGATTTTCCCATGCAGATGAAAAATGCTCAATCTGGGGAAAGATTGTGGCTGAATCTGGGTGTATCGCAAATAGGAGAAGGACGGGAAAAACAGATAATCGTGACCATTGCGGATGTGTCCGAGCGCAGACAGTATGAGCGGGAACTGGAAGCAGCAAAGCGGGCCGCAGAGGAGGCGAACCGCAGCAAGATGCGGTTCATGTCTGTGATGGGGCATGAAATCCGCACGCCGTTGAATGGAATAATCGGTATGCTCGACTTGGCAGGACAAGAGCTGTTGTCCCCGAAACAACAGCAGTGTCTGCAGAACGTCAGAAGCAGTACGGATGACTTGTTGTGCATTTTAAATGACATTTTGGACTTTGCCAAATTGGAAAATGGCCAGATGAAACTGGAACGGGCGGATTTTGATTTGCAGGAAACGCTTGAACGGATGGCGGATATTTATCGGCAGCTGGCAACGGCGAAGGGCCTTCGCTTTGTGGTGCCTAAATATGCGAATTTGCCCCGGTTGGTCTGTGGGGATGGTTTGCGTATTCGGCAGGTACTGCATAATATCCTGACGAATGCCTTGAACTTTACGGAAAAGGGCAAGATTACTTTGGCTGTGTACCGCAGTGAGCGAAAGGGACGGCCTACACTGGAATTCAGTGTGGAAGATACGGGCAGCGGCATGGATGAGCACATAAAAGACAAGATATTCCATCCTTTTGCGCAGGCAGATAGTCGTGTAACCCGCAAAATTGGCGGTAAGGGACTGGGACTTACGATTTCCCGGGAACTGGTAGAGCTTATGGGCGGTGGCATGAGTATGGATACGGAACTGGAACGGGGAACGTGTGTTTCTTTTTGGATACCTCTGCAGGAGGCAGATGGTGCTGCCAAGGTGGGGAAACGTATTATTTTACGCCCGCAGACACAAAAAGCAGAAAAAATTTTGGCAGCTGCAGAACGTGATGATAGATTGGGGGAATGACGAAATAATAATAATAAATAGCGGTGCAATGGTTGAAAATCCGATGGAAAGAGATTATAATTAAGCTAGGGCTGTATACCTATATAAAGGATTAAGAATTGTCTCAGGGAAAGTGAGGGATCGATTATGGGTATCTCGGGTGTGGGTGCTACGACGCTTTCGAGTTTCCCGCAAATTAATCGCGAGGTTCATTCTGTGGGAATGCAAGCGACCAAAGAACGTAGCGATCAGGCTGCATCCTATTCTAAAGTATCGCAGTTTGGTACCGAAACAAAGCTGGGCTCCAGTGAGTTTCAGCGGGGTAACGATACCGTTATCAGCATTGGTGAACGGGAGACAAAAGAAATTGCTCAGGAAACTGCAGCTATTTATAAGGTTTCCAATTTCGGTACAGACACGAAGATAGGCTCCAGCAAGTTCCAGCAGGACAACCAAAAGACAAATAACGAGGGAATGCAAAATACCTCGCAAATCATGGATAAGGCTAAGTCTTACTATGAAGTGTCTAATTTTGGTACGGAGACGAAAATCGGCTCCAGTAAGTTCCAGCAGCAGGTGAAAGAGATTTCCGAACAAGGTCAGTCGAATATGGCGAAAAGCATGAAGGCAGCCCTGGATGTTACGCGCGTATCGCAATTCGGCACGGAAACCAATTTGGGACATAGCCGTTTCCAACAGGCTAACGCCCAAATCAGCAATTACAAACCGAAAGCTGCTCCTGGTGGTAATGTAGATATTTCGGCCTAACAAAGAATTTTTTGCCGCAGACCAATTGGTTTGCGGCCTTTTTACGTGCAAAAATCTGCAGTTGTAACACTTGTTACCGTTGCGGATTTTTTATCTGTCTATAATAAGCACTATAAATGGAAAAAAGGTGTATGGATATAAGGAGTGTGCTTTATGGAAACGAAAATGTTTTGTTATCAGTGTCAGGAAACAGCAGGCTGCAAGGGCTGCACAAAAATGGGGGTCTGTGGGAAAACGCCGGAAGTGGCAGCTATGCAGGACCTCTTAATCTATGTGACTAAGGGATTGTCGGCCGTTACGAGCTGTCTGCGCCTGGAGGGAAAACAGGTGGCACCGGAGGTAAATTATCTCGTTACCATCAATCTCTTTATCACCATTACCAACGCTAATTTTGACCGGGAGGCCATTGTAAAGCGTATTGAGGAAACACTGGCAGTTAAACAGGCTCTGCTCGCGGCGTTGAAGTCGCAGGAAAATCTGCCGGAGGCAGCACTCTGGCAGGCCGGGCGCGGCGCTTTTGTCCAAAAGGCGGCTGATGTTGGCGTACTGGCCACGGAGAACGAGGATATCCGCAGCCTGCGTGAACTGATTACCTATGGGCTTAAAGGTTTGGCTGCTTATCAGAAACATGCTGCTGTGCTGGGGTATGAAAATGAAGAAATAGATGCCTTTGTGCAGTCGGCGCTGGCAAAACTCTTAGATGACAGCCTGACCGGAGATGAACTGACTGCTCTGACGTTGGAAACAGGCAAATGGGGCGTAGATGGCATGGCGCTTTTAGACAAGGCGAATACGGAAACCTATGGTCAGCCGGAAATAACACAGGTGGATTTGGGCGTGCGTAAAAATCCCGGTATATTGATTTCCGGTCATGACCTCAAGGATTTGGAAATGCTCCTTGAACAGACGGCAGGCACGGGCGTGGATGTTTATACCCATGGTGAAATGCTGCCAGCTCATTATTATCCGAAATTCAAGAAGTATGCGCATTTTGCCGGCAACTATGGCAATGCCTGGTGGAAACAGAAGGAAGAATTCACGGCCTTTGGCGGGCCGATTCTCATGACCACCAACTGTGTGGTGCCGCCTAAGGCAGATTATCAGGCGCGTCTCTTTACCACGGGGGCAACGGGTGTGCCCGGCTGCGTGCATATCGAGGCCAAGGAAGATGGTACGAAGGATTTTTCGGCTTTGATTGAACTGGCGAAGAAGTGTCCGGCACCACAGGAGTTGGAGCGGGGGCAGATTGTGGGCGGCTTTGCCCATGAGCAGGTCTTTGCTTTGGCGAATAAGGTCGTGGAGGCGGTTAAGAGCGGTGCTATCCGCAAGTTTGTGGTTATGGCCGGCTGTGACGGCCGCATGAAGTCCCGTGATTATTACACGGAATTTGCCAAGGCGCTGCCGCAGGATACCGTTATCCTCACGGCAGGTTGTGCCAAGTATAAATACATCAAGCTCGGTTTGGGCGATATCGGTGGCATTCCCCGTGTGTTGGATGCTGGACAGTGCAATGATTCCTACAGTCTGGCGTTGATTGCGCTGAAGTTAAAGGAAGTTTTTGCGCTTAATGATATCAATGAACTGCCCATTGCCTATAATATCGCATGGTATGAGCAGAAGGCCGTTATCGTCCTGCTGGCGCTCCTGCATTTAGGCGTGAAGAATATTCATCTGGGCCCCACGCTGCCGGCATTTTTGTCCCCGAACGTGGCGAAGGTGCTCGTGGAAAACTTTGGCATCGGCACGATTTCCACGGTGGAAGAAGATATGAAAAAGATGATTGGCTGATAGTTTTTATTGCCATAGGCAACTGAAAGGTCTATACTGGGATTGTCCTGTTTTTGCGGGGCAATCTCTTTTATTTTGGGGTGATTGACATGGGGAAAAGGAGTGCATGGCACATCTTTTGGCACTTGTTCCGCGGGTATTGGAACAGTGAACATAAGTGGAAGGCCCGGGGACTTCTGGCTTTTGTTATCGGGCTGAATTTTTTCGGGGTATATCTTCTTGTCCGGCTGAACAGCTGGTACAATGAGTTCTATAATGCCTTGCAGCAGTATCAGGTGGATTCGTTCTGGCCGCTCGTGGGTGAGTTTACAGGGCTGGCAATGCTCTATATCGTCATTGCGGTTTATGCGATTTATCTGCGGCAGGCTGTGCAGATTAAATGGCGCACCTGGCTGACGGATAAATATTTGTCCCGCTGGTTGAAAGGGCAGGTCTATTATCGCTTGCAGGTGCAAAACAGCGATACCGATAACCCCGACCAGCGAATCAGTGAGGACATCAATCAGTTTGTGAATCTGTCCCTGCAGCTTTTAATTGGTTTTTTGAAACAATTGACTACACTGGCGGCTTTTGGCGTAGTGCTGTGGAATCTGTCGGGAGCATTTACGCTGAACCTCGGAGGGCAGGATATCGTTATCTATGGCTATATGTTCTGGTTCTCCTTCGTCTACTCTGGCATTGGTACGGTTTGTGCACATCTGGTGGGGCGCAAGCTTATCGGTCTGAATTTTGAACAGCAGCGTTTTGAGGCAGATTTCCGTTTCAATATGATGCGGGTGCGGGAAAACAGCGAGAGCATTGCCTTTTATGGCGGTGAAAATGCTGAGAATAAAGGTTTTCATGAACGATTTGCCAAGGTAATCAGCAATTTCTGGCAGCTCATGAAACAGACCAAAATTTTGAATTTCTATGTGAATGGTTATGCCCAGCTGGCGGTTATCGTACCGCTTATCCTGGCTGCTCCGCAATATTTTGCGGGAGCCATTGCTCTGGGCGGTCTTATGCAGACGGTTTCGGCTTTTGGCCGCGTGCAGGATGCCTTGTCCTATTTTGTGGAGTCCTATGACAGCATCGCGCAGTTGGCGGCGGTCGTAAAGCGACTGGATACCTTTACCGAACATATGGAGCGGGCGGAAATGGTAGAAAATGGTGTCCGGCCACAAACGGCTGATGACACGGAACTGCGTGTGGAGGATTTGCGTGTACAGCTGCCGGACAGCCGGGTTTTGCTGGAAAACTGCAGTCTGACTTTACCGGCCGGCAGTCGTCTGCTCGTGACGGGTTCCTCGGGATGTGGCAAGAGTACGCTCTTGCGGACATTGGCGGGAATCTGGCCTTATGGTAAGGGAAAACTTTCGCTGCAGAAGAACAGCCGTCTGTTGTTCCTGCCGCAAAAGCCGTATCTGCCGTTGGGCAGTCTGCGCCGTGCGCTGTATTATCCGGGAACGGCGGCAGGCAGTGATGCGGCTTTGCAGGCGGTTTTGGTCAAAGTCGGTTTGGATAAATTTGTGACGCGGCTGGATGAAGTGGATGACTGGAGCCGGATTTTATCCCTGGGCGAGCAGCAGCGGCTGGCTTTTGCACGGGTACTCCTGCAAAAGCCGGACTGGGTGTTCCTCGATGAAGCGACTTCTGCTTTGGATGAACCGCGGGAAGCTGAAGTGTATGAATTGTTGAAGAAAGAGCTGCCGCAAATGGGGGTCGTCAGCGTGGGACACCGGTCGACCTTGTATGCACAGCATGAGCAGGAATTGAAACTGGCAGGGGATGGAAACTGGCAGCTGCAGACAATTTAAGTGCTTTAAAAAGATTTTTGAAAAAAATTGAAAAAAG
>CADBYQ010000075.1 GCA_902798865.1 Pseudoselenomonas ruminantium
TACTGCTGCTAAAATTTACTGGTGCGGTAATGGGGATTGGGGCAGGACTTTCCTTAGGACGTGAAGGCCCTAGTGTCCAGCTTGGGGCTTGCCTGGGGCAGGGCGTAGGTCGTCTGACCCATAGGAGCTACGAGGAAAATCATTATCTGCTTACGGCTGGCGCAGGAGCAGGCTTGGCTGCCGCCTTTAATGCGCCGTTGGCAGGTGCGATTTTTTGTCTGGAGGAGCTGACGAAGAATTTTTCGCCCTATGTGTTGATGGGCTCTATTGCAGCCACGGTTACGGCAACAACGGTGACCCAGTTTTTCTTTGGCATGGAGCCGGTGTTTCATATGGGCGAGATTCCCGTGGTGATGGCGGGCAATGTCTATATTGTACTGATTCTCCTGGGGGCTTTTGTGGGGGCTTTGGGCCTGGGCTTTAACAAAATGCTTGTAATTTCGTTGGATACCTATGCAAAATCGCCCTTAAAACCATGGCAAAAGCCTTTAGTGCCGCTCTTTGCCGCAGGTGTTATCGGCTTTTTCCTGCCGGAAATCTTAGGCGGTGGCAGTCCGCTCGTGGATGCCTTGGTGGAACATCAATATGCGATTGGCTTTTTGTTGCTGCTTTTGGCAGGAAAATTTTTCTTTACTATGATGTGCTTTGGCTCTGGTGTGCCCGGCGGCATATTTTTGCCCATGCTGGTATTGGGCGCTGTGGGTGGGGCCCTGTTTGCTAAGCTGGCTGTAGCGGCCAATCTCTTGGCGCCGCAATGGACGGTGAACTGCATTGTCTTTGGCATGGCGGCTTATTTCTCGGCGGTGGTGAAATCACCGGTCACGGGGGCAATCCTTATCATGGAGATGACCGGCTCCTTTCATCATCTGTTGTCCCTGATGCTGGTGTCCATGACGGCTTTTCTTGTGGCCGAATATATGGGCAGTGAACCGGTGTATGATATGCTTTTGAACCGCAGTCTGGCCTTGATGGACAGGGCACGGCAGCATATTCAGAACAGTCGGGAGAAATTATCGGAAAAATAACTTGATAATTTATCGCAAATCTAGTAAACTAATTGTACAACAATAATAACAAACAATACCTTACGGCTTCCCCGAGTTTATTGTAAGGAAAAAATTAATGGGAGTGAATTGCAGATGTTTTTGGAAGAACGTCAGGAAATTATTCTGAGCATGCTTGCTCGCGATGGCAAGGTGCGTGTCCGTGACCTCAGTGAAAAGTTCAAGGTGACTGAAGATTGTATCCGCAAGGATTTAGGTGCGCTGGAGAAAAAGGGAAAACTCAAACGTACCTATGGTGGCGCTGTCCGCATTCGCGAAAACAGCCATATGCTCGAAGTCAGCAAGCACCGTAATACCGATGTGGAAGCGAAACAGCGCATTGCGCAGGCCGCTGTAAAACTCATTCACGAGCGCGATATGGTGTTCCTCGATATCTCCACGAGCAACCTGGCTATTGCGGAACTGCTCGTTAAGATGGACCAGGATATCACAGTTGTGACCAACATGATTGATATTCTCGTGGTACTGGCCCGCAATCCGAAAATCCGCGTGGTCTTTGCCGGCGGTAAAATCAACAAGAGCCGTGATGGTTTCTGGGGCGGCATGACGCTGGACTTCATTTCCCGTCTGAAACCGGATATCGCTTTTGTCGGTGCCGTAGGCGTTGATGTTAAGGAAAACAGTGTTTCCACTTACGATATTGATGACGGCATCAATAAGGCCGCCATTATCCGTCACAGCAAGAAGGCCTATGTAGTAGCCGAAGCCCGCAAGCTCAGCACGGACGGCAACTACAACTATACGACCCTCGATACGCTTTCGGGTCTGATTACCGATACCCTGCCGGCACAGGATATTCAGGAGGCCGCTGATTCTTACGGGGTGGAAATCATTCTGCCATGAGTATAAATTTCCCATCAAGACTTAGCTGGGAAAATTTTCATAGGGTTATTGTAGAAGGACTGAAGGTATATGCTTTTTACCTGGCAGTCCTTTCCCTTTTCCGGCTCTTTTTTATTCTGTGGCTTAATGACTATTGGGGGCCGCAGACAAATAGCACAGATATTGTTTTGGCTCTCTGGCGGGGCAGCCGCTTGAGTATGCAGACGGCTGGGGCGTTGACGCTCGTTAGCTTTGTGCCTGCCTTTACGGCGCATTATCTCCTGCCAAAAATCGAAAAATGCCTATGGTTGGGGATAAACGGCCTGCTGCTTATGGCGTTATCCATCCTTTATATGGCCAGCTTTCCCTATTACCGCATCTACCGCATGAATTTCAATCAGATGATTTTTACGGGGATGAATGAGGACTGGGGCGCCCTGTTCTGGACAATGGTTGACCAGTATGCCCTGCCTGCCCGCTTTGCGGGGGCAATGCTCTTGACCATTGTACTTTGGCAGCTCTTGCGCAGGTTGTTGGCTTGGAAAATGCCTTTACTACCCATTGCTCATTGGCCCTTGTGGGGAAAGATGGTTGTGCGTGCCGCTTTTCTTTATCTCGTGTATATTGCGGTGCTGTTGGGCATCTTTGGCGGCAGTCTGGGCTGGCAGACGGCGGTGGACTGGGAAAATGCCGGTGTGACCAAGGATGAGTTCTTAAATGAAGCAATCCTCGATAACCCACAGGCCATCTACCGTGCCTATAACCTCAACAGTCGCATGCTGGCTTGCAATGGGCTGGATTTCACCATGGAGGATATCCAGCAGCTGGCCGCCAACTTAAGCGGCAAACCTGCGGATACGAATAATCTCGATGTTTATCTGCAAAGAACGGTGGTGCAGGGGACAGAACAGCCGCCGCGTCATGTCTTTGTGATTCTCTCCGAAAGTTTGGCAAATTGGCCACTGTTGGATAAGTACAAGGATATTCCCATTGCTGAAGATTTGCGCGGGCTGGTGGCGGCAGAGGATACGGATTACTGTCCGACTTTCCTGCCCAATGGCGCCAGCACCGTATCGGCCGTGACCGGCTCGGTGGCAGGTGTTGCTGATGCCAACCTCTATCTGACCACCATGCCGGAGTCCTTTGCCGCACCATACCCCACAGCCAGCGCACCGCAGATGGCCAAACTGGGCTATGAAACCAACTTTTTCTATGCCGGGCCGGCTACCTGGGAGCGTATCGGCGCCTTTACGCAGGCACAGGGCTTCCAGCATTTCTACAGCCGCGGCGATTTCGGTGATGTGCCGGGCAGTGTATGGGGCTGTGAGGATGAATGCCTTTATGCCAATATCATGGAGCGGCTGACGGATGCGCCGAGTTTTAATATTATCCTCAATGCATCGAATCATTCACCCTATGATGTGGATGTGGAAGCGAAGGGCTTTGCTAAGGAAAAAGTGCGGGCGGCACTGCCTGCGGCCTATCAGCAGGATGAAGAACTCCTGCGGGAGCTCGGTCATTACTGGTATGCCCAGCGGGAACTGGTCAAATTTGTGCGGGAGGTCAAGGCAAAATATCCCGACAGCCTGTTTGTTATCGTGGGTGACCACGGTGACCGTTACAATATCGAAAAACAGCCGGATATGTATGCCCGCTATGGCATTCCCTTTATCGTGACGGGAAAAAATATCCATAAGGGCACGTTGCTTGCTGACAGTGCGGGCAGTCAGATTGATATATTCCCCACGCTGATGGAACTTACAGCGCCTAAAGGCACAAGCTATATGGCGCTGGGTCAGAGTCTTACTACCACCAGCACGAAAGGCGTCAACTACGGCTTTTGGATTACGCGGACAGCTATCGGCAAGGCCGATACTGTACCTTTGGTGCCGGAAGCAATAGACGGCAGTGAGCCACCAATGATTGATGACCAGGCCATGCAGGACTATATCAACGCCATAAGAGCCATCTCATGGTGGCGGCCAAAATACGGGCCGATACTTGACCAGAAGATTTTGGATGAAAAGGGCAGATAACGGAAAAGTAAAGTATTAGCAAAAGACATCTCCTTGTGTTAGAATAAACATAAGGAGATGTCTTTGTGTTGGGAGGTGGAAGTTGATGCCGGAATTAAGCCGATTTGGTGGAATGGTTATATATATGTTATTTTATGATATTGGGCAGCATAATAAACCACATGTACATGTCTACTATGGAGAATATGAGGCGGTGGTGGCTATTGATGGTGAATTGTTGGCAGGTGCTCTGCCACGCAAGCAGTTAAAGATAGTAAGCGGATGGCTTGCCTACAATGAAGAAAAAGCATATAAGGCATGGAATTTGGCAGTTCGTGGCGAGCACTTTGATAAAATTCCACCGATGGAATGAGGTGATATTATGTACATGAAAGATGATGTTTGCTATGCGGGGAGCCTGCAGGAAAATATAAAGATAATAGAAGCAAAGCCTTTGCGTGGAAGAATGATGCTGGTTACTTTTTCTACAGGGGAGAAGCGATTATTTGATACTACGTTACTGAAAGGTAAAGCTTTTGAAGCTTTAGCAGATGAAAGTGTGTTTAATCAACCAGTGATTTTTCATGGTGCTATTACCTGGCAAAATGGGGATATAGATGTTGCCCCTGAAATGGTGTATCGTGAGAGTTATGACTATGATGAGATTGCTGTTTAAGGTAGAGTGAGGATTTTTCGAATGCATATGCAGGTGGCAGAAGTTGCCATTGAAGTACAGAAGAAAAAAATTAAGAATATGCATCTTTATGTCAAACCACCCTGTGGCAGGGTGGTTATTTCTGCTCCTTTGCGTGTGCCCAATAAAACGATTGAACTCTTTGCCCGTAGCAATCTTTCCTGGGTTCGCAGGCAGATAAAGAAATTTCAGGAGCAGCCCCGCGCGGCCAAGCGGCAGTATGTGTCAGGAGAAACATTTTACCTGTGGGGGAAGCCTTATCGCCTTGTGGTTATCGAGTCGCAGAAGCCTGCTTATCAAATCATGGGCGATAAAATGCTGCTGTATCTGCCGAAAAAATCCAGCGTGGACTGGCGGGAGAAGTTTATGCGGGAAGTCTATCGGGCGGAGCTGATTAAGAAAGTCGAAGTGCTGCTGCCAAAATGGGAGGCGATTACGGGCCTAAAGTCCAATGAATGGCGTACCAAGTATATGAAGACCCGCTGGGGCACCTGCAATATCGTGGCCAAAAGAATCTGGCTTAATGTCCAACTGGCGCAGAAACCGCCTGTGTGTTTGGAATATGTAATACTTCACGAGCTGACCCATCTGATAGAGAAACATCATAATGTCCGATTCTATGGACATGTGGCAAAGTATATGCCGGATTGGCAGGAAATCCGGACACGGCTGAATAATTTGCGGTTGGATGCGGGATAATAGCAGGCAGAGTGTATATATGTTTACGAATCGCTATTACAAGTCTGGTATAGCAGAATGATTGACAGATGAATATGCTGCAGAGAGCAGCTGTCCGCACCGTTGTGGAGCAACAACATTTGGTGCGGACAATATTATCGCCTAAATTATTTAAAAATTGACTATAATCACATAATATTATACAATTAAAACATACAATGAGATGAATGTTTATTTTGGTGATGCGATAGCTCATGAAGAGTGTTATGGATAACGTTTTGCGAACGGAACAGGAAGGAAAGGGATTATCATGAGTATGTATAGGAAATGGGCGAAACGCCGCAACGCTGTGTTGTCGGTGGCACTTTTTGGGATGCTGGCATTGCCGAATATGGGGCAGGCAGCAGAGTCAACCTGGATTACTAAGGCGGATGCTTCTACGAGTGGTCAGATATTGACGGATGGGCATGTCTACAATGTATGGGCGGATAAAATGCTGGATTATCAGACTGCATTTAATCATTTTGACCATTTCGAGCTGGGGCCGGACAAGATTGCCAATTTGCTTTTCAGTACAGGCAAAAATAGTCCAAGTGCTGATCGGCTGCTTAACTTTGTAAATAATAAGGTAGATATTTCCGGTATTGTCAATGCGGTGCAGAACAATAAAATCGGCGGTGATTTGCGCTTTATCAGCCCCAATGGGATTGTCATCGATAAAACAGGTGTAATCAATGCCGGCCAGGTGGGGCTGGTTGTACCGACACAAAAATATTATGAAGAAATGCTTAAAAATGGGCTGGAGGACAGATATAAAGAGCTATTCATTACTGCAAATCTGCAAAATGGAGAAGTGCCGCTTAATATTGATGGCTCGATTACGGTTGCCGGCAAGATTAATGCCGTAGACGGCATAACATTGGCAGCATCCAAAATCAACCTCAATGAGGGAGCTCTTCTTAACAGCCAACAGACTATAAACTATGCTGATTTGGTGAATGTAAAAAATGGCAATGGTACAAATGGCAATGAATCGGTGAGTGCTGGGTTAGACAATGATTTACAGCTTACGCGGAATGAAGCCGGGGATATTGTGCTGGCGGCAGTAGCAGATACCAAGAATTTATCCGGATCCGGTGGTGTGTGGAATACAGTGAGTGATTGGCTGGATCAGACAGGTGCTAATGTATTCAATATGTTGCAGAACCCTACAGGTGCAACTATAACCATGGCTAAAGGGGCAAAGATTAATGCGGACAGCAATGTCGTTATAGCGGCCAAGACAATTTCCAGCAATGTTAAACCTGAAGATGCGGATGAAAATGCTGTTCAGGATGCGATAAAAAAGACCAAGCCGATTTTGCGCCTGCAGGCAGCGGTTGACTTGTCCGGTGAGATTAAGGGCGAAACGGTTAATGTAGCGGCAACGCTCAAAGATGATTATCAGTTTGACAAGGATACGGCAAAAACAATCAAGTCGATAAATGTGTTCAACAAACTCGCCTTTTCTGGCGCGTATATGATTCATGACGATGCAGCCAAGGTAAATATTCAGAAAACTGCCAACATAACGGCTACAGGTGCGGACATAGCCGCCGATGAAACCAGCGAAAAGCCGACACCTGCGCTCGCCATCCTGTCATCCAGTGAAATCAATGCCAATTTATCGTCTGAAGGAAAGGTCGAAGGCAGCAAAAATCAGTTGGCAGCAGCAACTTTATCATATTATAAGAATAATGCCAGCCTTACGGTGGATGGTAATTTGAAGGCCGATAGTGGCTCGGTATCGGCTGTTTCGGATGCAAAAACAAGCATATCGGCAGTCAGCTCCAATCTGGCCAGTAAGGAAGATACCAGTCATTTGAACTTGACCGGCAATGTGGTAATTGGCTCCACCAATAGTCAAAATCAGCTGAATGCCGGGGCTGAACTGAGTGCGGCCAAGAATGTTTATGTAGAGGCGGCGCTGGACAATTCGCTGGTGGTCAAGGCGGAAAACAGCAGCAAGGAAACAGGTTTGGGTGGTTCTGCGGTGAATTTTGTCAATACATCGCAAAAAGCACAGGTAATGGATAGCGCTGCAATTACAGCAAAGCAGGGAAATATTGATGTACATGCAGCAGAAACCAATACGCTGCAGCAAATTACGACGAACAACGGTACGGAGAAGGCTGAGGCGGAAAATACTGGGGACGAAACACAGACAGAGAGCACGGGAAATACGAATACACAGCCGGAAGTCGCAGATGCAGAAGACAGCTTAGGGCTGGCAGATTTATTTAGTGAGGTCTTAAAAGAGACTGTTGACGCAGAAAAGGATAAAGAGAAGCAGGAGAATCCGGAAGATGAAGACAGCGGAATAGGCAAAGAGATGAGTTCGCTGCTGACGGGGGTGGCTGAATTTGTTACCGTTGGCTCCAGTGTTAATGTCGTTATGGATGACAGTCGGGCTGGTGTGGCCATCAATCAGGGCGCTGTTTTAAAAGCAGAGGGTGGCGCTTTATCCATAAACGCTGTCCAGACAAATCAGGATGTACAGGCCGGGGCGATGGCAACAGCTGCAGCGGGCAGTGATGGCAAGGCAAAGTCAGCTCTGGTTAATGCTGCTGTATCGGTAGTAGATAAGACCTCGGATGCCAGCGTGATTATTGCGGGCAGTGATGGTGCGTCTTCGATTGCACTTGAAGGCGGCAGCCTCAATATCAAGGCGGAGACCACCAGCGGTCATGACCGCTTGGACAAGGCTGTGGCGGAGGCAAAGACGATAAAGACGACTGCCAAGGACAAGCTGTTGAACTTTTTTGCCGCTGATAAATGGAAGGAACCGAAACAGCATGTGACGGATTTCTTTGAGGCTTTGGATAAACTGAATAATATTGCGGAAGACCCTACGGCATATCAGACATTGATCAGCAGGGCCAATACGCTGTATGAGGATTTGAAGACCAATGCTGCGGAGTTGAAAAAAAACGGGGTTGATGTTGCGGATACGCTGAAGACCCTTGAAAGCCTGACCGATCCGGCAAAGATTGCCAACTATTATGTGGATAGTGTTACAAGTTCCCGTATGGTGAAGAACCAGGATAATAACACAGCGGCAGGCGGCAGCGCAGCAGAGTTTGCGCTGGCCGGGGCGGTAAATGTAGCTTCTGTAAATGACCGTGCCCGCGTGCTGGTAGGGCGCCAGGCTCAGCTTAAGGCTGCGAATGGGGACCTTGTCCTTAACAGCGTGGTGAACAAGAATGACATTGCCATGAATGGTCATTTGAAACCCTCCGGTGCATCATCCTCATCGATTGGCGCAGTCGTGAATGTATTCAACAGCAAAGCGGACAACGTGCTGGCTGTAGCGGATAAGGTGCAGCTTACCGGCAACAATGTATCTCTGCTGGGCCAAAACAACGTCAACTATTACCTGATGAATGGCGGTTCCGGTTCAGCGGCTGATAACGGCAATACCGGTAAGGTTGCAGACACTACGGCCCTGCAGGGGACAGTCAGCTATGTGGGCGGCGAAAGCGTAACGGTTGTATCGGCAGATAATGGGGTAAAGATAACAGCAAACGGTGAGAAAGCCAAGGCGGCAATCAAGGCTCAAAATGATGCGCGGGTGCTCAATATCGCAGGCGGACTGGCTTATGGAAATGGCTCTAAGGGCGTTGGTGCGTCCGTGGCCGTAACGAATTTTGATGTAAAAACCCTTTCTGCGGTGAGCGATAATAATACCAGCAGCAAAGATGATATTGGTTCGCTGGCACGTACGCTGTCTATGCGTGGCGACAAGAATTTGAAGCCTGCCGATTATTTTGGCTCTGCAGCGGACAAAGCGGGGGTCATTAATGCACAGAGTCTGGATATGAACACCAAAGCAGATGGCTATATTCATAGTGTAAGCGTGGCAGGCGGCGTTGTGGACCAAAAGGAGACCGAGGCAGCGGATGACAGCGCCCTGGTCGAGCTGGTTTCCAATATCAGCGACAAATTCAAGAGTTTCCAGGAATTTTATCAGAACTATATCAAGCCCGATGGACAACAGAATCAGGATTCCGGTCTCAGCAATACGCTGGAGCAATTCAACCAGAGTCAGCAGGACAAGGATGAACAGGAAACCGGCTTGGCGAACCTGACTGGCGGGCAGAGTATGCCCAGTTCCACTTTTGCTGGTGCGGGCAGTGTTTCTGTGAATCTATCGGCGAATCAGACGAAATCGGTTTTGCGCAATGCCAACGTCAACCTGCGCTCGAACGGTGCGAATACGGCAGCTTTTGCCAACAAGGCAGAGGATTCGTTATTCCTTGGCGCCTGGAGTGGCGGCGGGGCTTTGAGTTTCCAAAACATCAAGCTGAAGAAAGGTAC
>CADBYQ010000076.1 GCA_902798865.1 Pseudoselenomonas ruminantium
TGAATACCTCACCTACCTCAACGAAATCCGTCCGGACGCTATCCTCGTGCAGGACTTTGCGGTACTTGAACTCATTCACGAAATGGGCATCAAGATTCCGGTGCACACCTCCGTTATGATGAATACCCATAACGAGCACGCTATCGAAAAGCTCAAGGAATACGGCATTACCCGCGTCGTTGTGGGCCGTGAGATGACGCTCTCCGAGCTCTCCCTGTTCCGTGAGCGCACGGGTATTGAGGTGGAATACTTCATGCACGGCGATATGTGCATCAGCGAAAGCGGCCAGTGCATTCACTCCGGCGTGGTCTTTGGCCAGAGCGGCAACCGTGGCCGTTGCCTGAAACCCTGCCGCTGGGCGTATCAGCTGATTGATGAAAAGACGGGCGAAGTGCTCGATAAAGACAGCGACGGTGCCTACAAGCTGGCGCTCAAGGATATGTGCATGTACCGTCATATCCCCCAGCTCATTCAGGCTGGCGTGTTCTCCTTCAAAATCGAAGGCCGTATGCGTCCCGCTCCCTTTATCCGCCGCATTGTCAGCACCTACCGCAAGGCCATTGACGCCTATATCGCTGACCCGACAGGCTGGCAGCCGGACGAAGAAGGCTGGAAGAGCCTCTACGAGAACCGTGCGCGTGACTTTACGACCACCTTTGCCTTCGGTTCCCCGGATAAAAAGGATATCGGCTTTGACGGCACGCGTGAACCGCGCTTCTGCAGCGATGCGGTCAAGGAAGCAGGTTTCCAGGACGAAATCTTAAAGCAGGAACGCGATATTGACAAGGCTAATCCCGACCATCGCACGCTTAGCGTCCGCGTAAACACCGTAGGCGCAGCCTGCGCCGTTATTGACAACGGTGCCGATATCGTCTATGTCGGCGGCGAAACCTTCCGCCCCAACAAGCCCTGGAGTCTTAAAGATTTTGCCGAAGTCATCGCCTACAACAAGGGCCGCGCCAAAATCGTCATCAACACGCCGCGCACGACCATGCGCCGGGAATGCGGCGAGCTGGAACAGTTCTTCACAGCTCTGAGACAGCGTGAACTCAAGGCCGACGGCATCATGGTCAGCAACCTTGGCTCGTTGAAGCTGGCCAAGCGCCTGACGGATTTGCCGGTGCAGGCAGATGTGTCCTTTAACCTCTTTAACCATCTGGCCGCCAAGTTCCTCAAGGAAAACGGCCTGACCATGGGCACGGCTTCCTACGAACTCTCCTTCGAGCAGCTGCGCGAAATCGTCGAAAACTCCGAGCTACCCATCGAAGTTGTGGTACACGGCTCCTATGAGTCCATGATTTGCGACCACAATATTCCGGGCATGAGCCTGCCGTTTTTCAACGAACTCAACAATCCCGAAGTGCTCGACCGCCACTATGCCCTGCTCGACAAGGCCGGTGAAAAGCATTCCCTGCGCGTTGACCAGTTTGGCCGCAACCACATTTATTTTGCCAAGGACCTCTGTCTCTATCCGTACCTTGCGAAGTTTAACGGCTTGGGCGCTTACCGCATTGAGGCACAGGATTACGCACCGGAATTTGCCGGCATGGTCACCCGCATTTACCGCACGGCTCTGGACAACCTCACGGCAGGCAAAGAAGCCTTCCACGCGGACGACCTCGAAACACTCAAAAAAGGTCCGCGTGAACTGGGGCTTGGCACCTACCGTTTCCGCCGGAGCCGCAACTCCATCTAACCTATTTATTTTTTAGGAGAGGGAAATATGGAAAGCAAAAAATTTATCGGCCCTGAGGCCATTATCGAAAAGAAGAAAAAATACATCATGCCCTGCTTAGGTCATTTCTACAAGGAACCTGCCCAGATGGTCAAAGGTTCCATGCAGTACCTTTGGGACAGCACGGGCAAGAAATATCTGGATATGTACGCCGGTGTCTCCGTTATGAACTGCGGCCACTGCAATCCGGAAATCCTCACGAAGATGAAAGCCCAGATTGATGAGCTGCAGCATGTCTGCAACATCTATCTCACGGAAAACTTTGTAAACCTCGCCGAAAAACTGGCCGAGGTTACGCCAGGCGACCTGCAGAAGTCCTTCTTCTGCTCTACGGGTTCTGAAGCTACCGAAGGTGCCTTCCTGCTGGCTTCCGTCTACACGGGCAACAGCGAAATCATCGCCCTGCGCCACGGCCTGCATGGTCGCACCAAGCTCGGCATGAGCGTAACGGGCCTTACTATGTGGCGCACCGACCCCAATCCCGTTGGCGGCATTCACTTTGCCCCCAACCCGAACTGCTACCGCTGCCCCATGAACAAGAAGTTCCCGGAATGCGATTACGCCTGCGCCAATGCCATCGAGGATTTGATTAAATCCTCCACCTCCGGCCATCCCGGTGCCTTTATCGCCGAAACCATTCAGGGCAATGCCGGCTGCGTAGTGCCGCCCAAGGGCTACTTCAAACGTGTCAAGGAAATCCTTGACCAGTACAATACCCTGCTGATTATCGACGAAGTACAGACAGGCTTTGCCCGCAGCGGCAAGATGTTTGCCATTGAAAATTACGATGTCGTGCCCGATATCATGTGCATGGCCAAGGCTTTGGGCAACGGCGCACCGATTTCGGCCTTTATCTCCACGGCCAAGATTGCCGACACCTACACCCGCCCCGGTGCTTCGACACTCGGCGGCAATCCGGTATCTTCCACCACGGCTATGGCGGTTCTCGACTATATCGAAGAACACAAGCTTATGGAAAATGCTCAGGCACGCGGTGAGCAGCTCAGAAGCGGCCTGCGCGAGCTCCAAAAGAAACATCCTGTTATCGGCGATGTGCGCGGCCTCGGCCTTATGGATGGCGCAGAATTCATCCATGCAGACGGCAGCCCAGCTCCGGAAATCCTTGACGATGTACTCGAAGTCCTCAAAGACCGCGGCTTTATCATCGGCAAGAACGGCGTAGACCGCAACGTCATGGCCTTCCAGCCGCCCTTGGTGATTACAGAAGAAAATGTCAACGACGTACTGAACGCCTTAGACATGGTCTTAACCGAAAAGAATCTCTAATCTAAAGCCATAAAACAATAAGGTTATAAGCATATATATGCATAAAACACTAAGCCCGCCCCGCGGGGGATGTCTTTCTGTAGCGTTTGACAAGCCTGTCTAAGCGCAAGAAAGATATCCCCCGCGGGGCGGGCGGCTTACTTATAGCACTATTTCACCGGTGCATTGATTTCCTTGACGATTTTTGCCTCTTCCCGGCCCATACACCACCCTAGAGTCTTAATCTCTGAGTAAAGCATGACCCGCTGCTCCCGATTGTCCACATCAGCCCGCATTAACTGCTGATACTGGCCGATGGCTTGATAGTAACGGGCAGAGATTGCCTGTATGGTACGCGGCTTTTCCGGGCGTTTTTCCTTATGGCGGCGAATCAAATCTTCAGCGGCATTTACTGTTTCGTTATCGGTAATAATCATAGTGGTCTCCCCTTCTGCAAGATGCTTATAAGGAGATATTCGCCCTGCGGGCAAGAAAATCCTCTATTATTTTTCTTCCGGCATCTCTCCACCGTCCGGCGGACCGCCCTGCGGACCATGTCCTGGGAACTGCCCTTTGCCCATATTCGGACGCAGTGCCGACCGATCTACACCTAACTGTTCAGCTACATCGCCCCAGCGGTTATTGATTTTCTTCATATCCAGAACGGTCTGAATATCCTTGTTGCTGAGTTTAGCCAGCTTAGCGGCCACACTGACATCCATTGCGCGATAGCCCTTATTTAACAAGGACAGTGCCTGCTCTTTGTCAATATTGCCACGCTGTGCAATGCGCTCTGCACTCAGTTCATTCATCTGCGCACGAATCTGCTCAGGCTTAACGCCCAGTTCCTTGCTGATTTCCGGCCAACGCTTGTCCTTCGTCTTCATTGCCAGCACATCGCTAAAGGACTTTCCGCTGACTTTAGCCAACATAGCCGCCTGACCGATATCACGAAAATCGCGTTTTTCCTTAAAAGCAGCCTTTACTTCCGCCTCACTGACCCCAAAGGTCTTGTTCAGACGCTTGGCCGCTTCATCCGGATTCATCCTTTTCATGTGGCGTTCGCCGCCCTGATGCCCACGCATTACAGGCGGCCTATCCGGCCGGCCATTCTGCGCAGCTGCCTCAGCTGCCTGCGCCTGACCACTCAACATACCAAAGCCTGCACCTGCCATGAGTACACCTGCTACAATACCTGCTAACATTTTCTTACGCATAATAAACACCCTCCATTCCAGTGATTAACTATCCTTACCATGCTTATAATATACACCGGTATTCTTATAGTTGCTTTAGACTACCATTAATTTTCCGTAAAAATTCGCTGAAAATAGGCTGAAATCCTGCTATCAATAAATATTTTTTATTTTCTTCAGCAAAAAAAGAGGAAAAAATGCTCCAAGTGTAGTATTATATCTTATGTGATAAATATGGAAAGAGGTGTATTCGATGACAGATCAGGAAATCGAGAAACTTGTCCAGGATAAACTCAACGAGGCTTATCAGGCAGAAGAACATCCCAAGAAGTTCTTCATCACGGAAAACGGACGCGGTGTCTGCGATGGCGGCGACCTTTACAACGCCCTCCTCGGTGACATGATGCGCATTTCCCAGAAAGCCTTGACGGCTATTCTCAAAGAAGCGCTGAAAAAATAAGCAAAACAAAAAAATCCCCAGCAGTGAAATCACTGCCGGGGATTTTTTATTTCATTAAATCATATTCTTAACATAGCTGTCGTAGAGAGCTTTCAGTTCTTCAACCTTATCGTACATCTCTACCTGCAGGCCGGAAGCTGCTGCATAGTCACCTTCATTGAGGGCGTTGATCAACAGGGTGAACAGCGATTTTTCATCAATGCTGTCCTTGGCCAGGTAAGCACGAATACCGTTAATTTTATTCCAGTTATAGGAATCCAAATCCGTTACGAAATCCGATTTGATTTCCTTAGCTGCACGCACAATGTCGCGGTTTTCCGGAATGATACGGGCAATCAGCTCCGTCTTCCAGCGCAGGAGTGCACCAGCACGGAAAGCGTTGATAATCGTGTCGTTGAGGGCGCCACCAGCCGTGATAACGGCCTTTTTATCGGTGTAGTTATCGAAGTTCTGCATATTTTCCCAAACCGTTGCGGGAGGAGCACCGAACAGACGGTCGCGTTCTTCATCCGTATAGTCTTCAAAGACATCATTTTCACTGCGATATGCACGATCTTTTTCCAGATAGAAGCCTTCTTCGCCTGCCTCCTTGGAAAGTTCCGTCAAAAGTTCTGCCGTAGTGTGGTTAACCGCCGTCTTGATACCATCGAGGCAAGCAGAGTAAATCGCAGCCAAAACCAGATACGTATTGGTGTACGGATTGCAGGCACGCAGCTCGAAACGCGTAGCATACGGATTGCCCAAATCGCGAATCAGGCCGGCCAGAATCGTACGATTACGGGACGGCTGGTCCGGACGGTGGCCCAGGGACGTAACGATACATACCGGCGCTTCAAATCCAGGTTTCAGACGGTTCAGGGAGTCATTGGTAGCCGATACAAACGGATTGATGGCTTCGTAGTTCTTGAGCATGCCCATCAGTGCACCATAGCCTACAGCGCTCATGAAATCCTTATACTGGTCATCTGCCGTAAAGAGGTTGTGCGTCTTGCCATCGCTGGTGACTGCTGCCATGCCGATATGAGTGTGTTCACCGTTGCCAGCCAGACCAATCATCGGTTTAGCCTTGAAGCTTACTTCGAGACCGATGGAACGGAAGGTTTCTTTAACCACCGTACGCACAAAGATTTCGTTATCGGCAGCCTGCAGGGCATCGGCAAACTTCCAGTCGATTTCCAGCTGTTCGCAAACATGAGTCATGTTACCACTGCCGTCAATCTGCGCCTTGAGGCCGCCGACTTCCTTATGGCCCATTTCTACTTTGAAACCGTATTTATCGAGCTCAAGCAGGCAGTTTTCCATTGCCGTGCGCACAGCACCATGCGTACGTTCCCAATACTGCTCCTGCATGACCTGGGAAGCGGACATTTCTTCAATCGCAGCTTCTTCGAGCGGCGTCTTTACCCAAAATTCCAATTCCGTAGCCGAAGTGAACTGAATGTCTACCACATCATTGCCATCAATGCTTTCGAGACCGGAAATCTTGGGGTGTTTCTTGAACGTAGCGAGCAGTTCTTCTTTCACATAGTTCAGCGTGTCTGCCAGCACTGCACGAGAGTCAACGCGCTTGCCTTCATGTACAAGGAAGGACGGAATACGCAGGGTACCTACCGGCTTGCCCGTTTCTTCATCATAGAATTCCATATTGTAATCGACGAACCAGTTAACGGTCGGGTCAATGGGCATATCGACCTTGGCGTTATTCAGGGTGGCAATCCCCGTCAGCACAACGGAAGAACCATCGGTCTGCACAGCAGTACCTGCATAGAAATCATCCATATCTTTCAGGAAAATACCTACGGGAATCTTTTCGTCCGTATCGTTGCCGGCCATATCCACACCTACGAGGGATACGAATTTAATTTCCGGATGCGCTTTAAGCTGCTCAATAATATCCTCTTTTTTCGAATTCGCCGGAATCACATACAGTAAATTTTCCACGTAAAACCACCCTTTCAATTATATCAATACGAAAAAGCCATGCAAACACACCCCAGACGGGGAATTATGTCTGCATGGCTCCATTGCCAAAAGCTATTTTTCTTTACAAAGAGATATTACCATATCAAAGACCTCTTGTAAAGGCTTTTTCTATGTATTTTTATGTATACTTTACTTGAGCATAGCGAGCATCGTACCAGCAGCTACTGCCGTACCGATTACACCAGCTACATTCGGGCCCATCGCATGCATCAGCAGGTAGTTGCCCGGTTTTGCCTTCATGCCCACCATCTGGCTTACACGTGCAGCCATCGGCACAGCGGAAACACCAGCCGAACCAATCAGCGGGTTAATCTTCCAACCGGACAGACGGCACATAAGCTTGCCAAAGAGCACACCACCGGCCGTACCGGACATAAAAGCCAAGAGACCAAGGCCGATGATGAGCAGCGTTGCCGGCTGCAGGAAGTCGTCTGCATTCATGGTCATGCCCGTACCGGTTGCCAGGAAAATCGTCACGATATTGCACAGGGAATTCTGCGCCGTATCGGAAAGACGGTCCATAACACCGGATTCACGGAAGAGGTTACCCAGCATCAAACAGCCCAGCAGAGCCGCAATCGGCGGCAGAAGCAAGCTGATGATGATAGCGGCTACAATCGGGAAGCAGACACGCTCAAACTTCGTCACCGGACGGAGCTGTTCCATCGCCACTTCACGCTCTTTCTGCGTGGTCAACAGTTTCATAATCGGCGGCTGAATCAGCGGTACCAGCGACATGTAGGAGTACGCTGCTACGGCGATAGCCCCCAGAAGATGCGGGGCCATCTGAATGGACAGATAGATGGCCGTCGGACCATCAGCACCACCGATGATACCGATAGCACCAGCTTCCTGTACATTAAAGCCCAGGAGCATAGCGCCCACCAAGGCAACGAACACGCCAATCTGAGCAGCAGCCCCCAAAAGCAGGGTCACCGGACGCGCCAGCAGCGGGCCAAAGTCCGTCATCGCACCAATGCCTAAGAAAATGAGCGGCGGGAAGATTTCATTGGCAATACCATAATGGATGGCCTGCATGAGTCCCGGTTCCTCTAAAAATCCCGTACGCGGAAAGTTGGCCAGGATACAGCCAAAGGCAATCGGACCTAAGAGCAGCGGCTCAAATTCCTTGACAATAGCCATATAAAGAAGCACCAGACCAACGAGAATCATAATGCCATTGCCCATGGTGAACGCGGAAAAACCACTGTCTAACCAAACGGCCTGCAGGGAAACGGCAAATGCTTGTAATAATTCCATGATAATTCCTCCTTCCCTGCTTTAACCCCGGCTCTGAATTGCGTTACGGCCGGAATTTTTCCAGTTGTTGCGTTCGATTGGACGAATGGCTTTCACCGTACCCGCACAGCCCATGCTGGCGACCGCCGCAGCAATAACGGCAACCACCTCAGGAGAAATCCCCTCTTCCACAGGTGCAGCTGCTGCAGGCTCTGGCTCTGACACGGGTTCCGGCTTAGCCGGCGCCGCTTCTTCAGGCGCAGCTTTCGGCTTCGTGGGGTCAATATAATGAATCAAATTAATGACCACACCTAAGGCGATTAGCACCAAGAACACAACGGTCATGTTGATTAACATAATAATCAACGGATTGGTTGTTACTGGATGTGACATATACTCACCTCATTCATTTTTTAGGCATCCCTTACCTAATCCTGCCTAAATTCAATTATACCAGTGTACGATTTCGTTCACATTTAACGATTACTTACGCCATATTATGAACCAAGTAGTACACTAAGTTATTATAACTCAGATTTATAAAAATAGAAATACCCTTTATATGAATACTGCTTATAGCTGAAAGTTATGCAAGCGCCGCCTTAAAAATCCCATTCCTGCAAACGCTTGACGTATAACTTCTGAAATGCCGGATATTCGCCCAAGCCTTTTAGGCTGACCCTAACCGAAAAACCTGCCGCCTGCAGACGGCTTAACCAAGATTCTGCCTCTGCACCAGCAATATCTTCATTGACATGAGCCCCGCCAGAAAGAAGCAATGGTGCCAACAGAATATTTTTCGCGCCCTTTGCCTGCAGCCTTGCCAGAACTGCCGCAAAATCCGGCGTATCCGTCGGCTCAATCACACCGATATGGGCTGGGAAACCTGCCTTATCGGCATCTGCCTGCAGATTTTCATAAGCGGGGTTATGCTGATGCGGAGAACCATGTCCCACCAGCACCAAATCCTCGCCAGCTTCCAGCGGAAAAATTTCCTGCAAAGCAGCCAACATATCGACTCCATCAGCAGGACACTCCATCAACGGGCGGGAAACCAGCAGACGCGCAAACTTCTGCCGATAAGGCTCTATAACCTGCAGAACTTTCTTCTCGTATTCCTCACCCGCAGTAAGATAGCCCGGCTGAATGATGACTTCCGTAAAACCATCCGCCAACAAACCATCCAAGGCTTCCGATAGGGAATCCATATGGACTCCCTGCTCAGCTAGTTTTTTGCGGATAAATACCGAGGTATAGGCCTGCCGGAGCGTAAACTCCGGAAAGGCCGCCTCTATCTGCTTTGCAGCGGCATCAATACAATTTTTGCGCGCCTGCTCATTAATCACACCAAAGCTGGCAAATAAAATGGCTTTTTTCATATCAGCCCTGCTCTTTTTTGACCATATCAGCAATTTCGTTGCAGATCCGGTCGAGCTGCGCCTGGTCCGGGCCTTCTGCCATTACGCGGATAAGGGGTTCCGTACCGGACGGACGCACGAGAATGCGGCCATCATTGCCCAGCTCGGCTTCGCCTTTGGCAATAGCCGCGGAGATAGCTTCATTCTTCTCCCAGCCTTCCTTCGTAGCTACGCGCACGTTAACCAGGAGCTGCGGATAAGTCGTCATGAGCGCCGTCAGCTCAGAAGCCTTGCGGCCGCTGCGCTTCAGGGAAGACAAAACCTGCAGAGCCGTGATGGGGCCGTCACCCGTGGTGCTGTAGTCCGTCCTGTGTTACTTCAACGCGGCCGCCAGCTTCCTTGATGGCCTTGTGGAAACCGATGTTAGCCATAACCGTGGAAACAACCGTCTTATGCGGCAGGGTGCCCTTCTTGATCATATCCTGTGCGCACATTACGAGAATGTGGTCACCGTCGATAATCTGACCCTTTTCATCCACGCAGAGGCAGCGGTCAGCATCACCGTCATGAGCGATACCGAAGTCAGCATGGTTTTCCACAACAGCCTTCTGCAGGGATTCCATATGCGTGGAACCGCAGTTGTCGTTGATGTTCACGCCGTTGGGCAAGGCATGGATAACCTTAACCTTGGCGCCCAACTCACGAAGAACCTTGGGCATCACTTCATAAGCTGCACCATTGGAGCAATCGAGCACGACCTTCATGCCATCGAAACGTTCGGAGCAGGTGCTGATAACGAATTCGATATACTGATTGAGCAAATCCGTACGGTATTCGATATGACCGATTTTCTCACCTGTCGGACGAGCCAGATTATCGTCATTTTCGAGCTGATGCACGATTTCTTCGAGTTCATCTTCCACCGCATCCGGCAGTTTGTAGCCGTCACCGCCAAAGAACTTAATTCCGTTGTCATGGAACGGATTGTGGGATGCGGAAATCACGATACCTGCTTTAGCTTTATGACGGCGAGCAAGGTATGCGATAGCCGGCGTCGGAATAACACCTGCCAGCATAGCGCGGCCGCCCGCAGAGCAGATACCAGCCGTCAGGGCTGCTTCAAACATTTCACCGGACAGACGCGTGTCACGGCCGATGAGAATCAGCGGCTGTTCCTCGCTGTCACGACCAAAGTAAATCGTAGCCGCACGGCCTAAACGATAAGCCAGCTCCGGCGTCAGGTTGGCATTAGCCTCGCCGCGCACACCATCTGTACCAAATAATCTTGCCATAATGAAAAATCCCCCTATAATAGCGGCGTTTGCCACCTTTATTTACATATACCTGATTATCTTATCATATTTTTTTCAGAAAATCCACGCCACGAGCAATAAAAAGCGGGGGCTTTCTCCCCCCTTGCATCAAATGCAGGAGAAAACAGCCCCCATTATTTGTATTGTGACTTTTTAACATATTTCAGACTTTCAATCGCTTTTTGTACCTGACGTTCAGCTTCTAGGTCTCCGGTATCATAGAGGAAGGTAAAAAACCAGCCTACATTTCTCCGCGATAATGCCGCCACCTCAACTTCAACATCATAACCATCGAGCTGACCAACAAAATGGAATCTTCTCAGAGGAATATGATTAACCAGTTCACTTTTCTGACTTGTCAGTTCAACATTCTGCACTTTATACTTATCGATTATTTTATAAATGCGTTTATGCGGTTCTTCCTGCATATATTTTTTTCTGTAAATCAACAAATATATGGTCCCCCTCTGCCTGACTTACGATATATCCTTCATCAGGACCATCCAGATAATGCATTTCCACCGGCAACTCAATTTGTAACGCCTGGTCTTTAGCAACGGTAAACCTGCTTGTTTCCCAAGAGTAGTCATCCAACCTCTGTAAAACACCAATTTCATTCAAAATCAACATACTTCCTATAAGAGCAACCGCTAATAAAAAAAAGCGTATGATAATCATCTCCTCATTTATCGTTTTTTATCCCCAACGGGAGCCAATATGCCTCCGTCCCCGCAATCTGATCTGGTGAAAACCGGGCATAGAGCGCACTGGGATTCTTCCCCAGCATAAAACAGCTGAGTGTCTTATACCCCGCCAACCGCCCGCTGTCCGTATCCACCTCATAGGGCTGCTGTTCCACAAAAAGCTGGTACATGGAATCACGACTATCGCGGCGCACAATATCTTCCGTGTCCACCTCTTTGCCAAAACGTACACCATTGCTGTCAAGCACCTCAATACCGGCACCTTCACGCCCCCATATCGGCTTTTTTATCCAGCTAGTCCCAGACGCAATCTTTTCCTGCACAAAATCCCTGGCAAAGTACGAAGGCAGCATATAACGGGTAATAATTGCCGACTCCTCTGCCGTAAATACCCGTGCTGCGCCTGTCGGTTGATTGTTAAGCGCCCAGACAAGTGCCTGAAAGGCCTTTGACTGCATAATGATTGCCTCCGGCGGATTGAACATCATAAACTTATCCTGCAAATAGCCATCCATAAAATCCTTGCCCAACGTTTCACCCTCTGGCGTTCTTTCTTCAATCAAGATTTCCAAGGGATGCAAACGATAGATTGCATTAGCCGTACGCCCATCTGGCAGCAGGATTGAGCCATCTCGCAATACAGCTAAATCATAGAACGACACAAAGGTTATGGCGTCATCAGCCTCCGTGGTCAATGTGTTTTTCTTCATGGCATTCATCAGGAATTTGGTCGTAGCATAATCCTCCTGATAGTCATGGAAACAGGAAAAAAGAAACGGATGACGGCGATGGAAACGCCCTGTGCTAATGCTCACGCCCGGCTCCGAAGCCAGAAAAATCTCATTCAGCCAGTTGCAAAGCTTATCGTATTCCCCATAATTGGGGTCCTCCACGCCAAAATGTGTGCAGGCTGCCATATTGCCATAATAAGCCTCAATCACGGCACAAGGAGTATCCGCATTAATCTCCACCATATGGAAATTGCCCTGCTTATCCAAAACATAATCAAAACGGGAAAGCCACGAGGCCAGATGCAGTGGATTGTCCTTCTGCAGATAAGGAATCAGCTGTGGCGGTATCTCCAAATCCGCCAAAAAATTATCCCCACACTTTTGGCAGACAGCCACTGCCCGTTGAAATGCCCCAAACAGGACACCGCTGACATAGCGCAGTTCCTCCGCCAGTTCCAGACTTATCCTTTCCATACTTTTCGTCGGATATTTATCCGCATAACCTTCATATTCCACAAAAGGGAATATCTCCCGATTTAACAAATCACGCCAATCCGCACACACTGCCTTCACCTGCCCATCATGATTTTAAGATGCCGAACTTCTCGCTCCGGCAGAACCAAAACCACTTTTCGCCCCAGAACTGCTGGAAGATTTTGCCGAACTGCTGCTCTTGCTGCCAAACGATGTTCTGACCTTGCTCGTATTGCTCCGTGAGGAACTGCTGAAACTGCTGCCACTGCGATAAACTGTATTCCTTGGATCCTCTTTTTCCTTCATGGGAACCACCGGTCCATTGGGGATAAAGCGTCCCTGTACTGCGCTATAACGTCCGCCCTCACCGCCACTCAGCCCGTGAAACATATAATACCCGGCAGCCAGTCCGGCAATCAGTCCCTCCGCGCCATATAAAAAACGCAAACTGCCATCCTCTTCCCGTTTGATGGTTACAGAACGGCCATCCTCATAGGTCGCGGTTTCTGAACCATCTTCATTCTGCGTCAGTGTATACTCCTGGCCTTCATCATCCACCAAAATTTGCGTCCCCTCATCCTGCTCGGCAAGGATATCCGCATCCTCTGCCAGCCAGGACGCAAAAGCCGCTGTGGTCGCTACCGCCGTAAAATCGGCCAAGATCTTGGTTGTCTTACTGCTTAACAAAAGTCCCAACTCCTCATTAATAATAAAAATGATGTAATAATGCACAATCCCAACGGACCGCAGAACTGCGGCATGCTGCCTAAATGTTGTAAAGTGCTGCTATGAAACATATCACTCAAATACCAACTGATTATATCACTATAATCTTAATAAATGGTTAAATCTTTCTTGGTTTTATATTAAAGATTTGCATATAACAAAAACCCGGTAAAACTTTTCATACAATAAGTTTTACCGGGTTTATAACCTTAGAATGGTATCTATTACCTAAACTAGCCAAAAAGCGCAATTTGGTCAGATTCACCCATACCATCAAGGCAGCCATGGTCGCGAAGAATTTCAATATTGGTTTTGGAAATACCTGTGCGGCGGCGCAAATCTTCGATACTAGTGAAAATACCGTCCTTGCGGGCTTCCACGATGCTTTGGGACGCTTTGGTTCCCATGCCTCCCAAGCTTGCCAACGGCGGCAACAGGGATTTTTCGTGGATGATGAATTTTTCTGCATCAGAAGTATAGATATCCACATTCTCGCAGTCGTAGCCGCGCAGGTACATTTCCCATGCCAGCTGCAGTACAATCAGAGTTGCGTTCTGTTTGGCATCCAGCTTCTTTTCTTTGGAAATCATTTCGAGTTCGTGAATCTGCTGTCCCACATATTCCTGCCCCTTAGCAATGACGTTGGCATCAAATTCGTCGGCACGGATGGAAAAATACGCCGCATAATAAGCCAGCGGATAATGCACCTTGCAGAAGGCGATACGGTAGGCCATCATAACGTAAGCTGTAGCATGCGCACGCGGGAACAGGTATTTGATTTTCTGACAGGAGTCAATATACCACTGCGGGATATCGCCGTCCTGCAATTTTTTGACCACATCCGGGTCAATGCCCTTGCCCTTACGCACCTTTTCCATGGTCTTAAAGGACAACAGCGGGTCAATGCCGTGATGAATCAGATACATCATGATATCATCACGGGCCGAGATGGCGTTTTTGATGGTACACTGTCCGCTGCGGATAAGGTCCTGGGCGTTGCCCAGCCACACATCCGTACCATGGGAGAAACCGGAAATACGCACCAAATCCGAGAACACGTCGGGATTGGTATCGTCAATCATCTGTCGCGTAAACGGCGTACGGAACTCCGGGATGCCGAAAGTTCCCGAGGTCGCCCCAAGTTCCTCTGGCGTGAGCCCCAAGGCGTCTGTGCAGTTAAACAGCGACATGGTGGCCACATCATCAAAGGGGATGGTCTTCGGGTCGCGGCAGGTCAAATCTTCCAGCATCTTGATTACCGTCGGGTCATCGTGGCCCAGAATATCGAGCTTAACCAGACGGCTGCTGATGGAATGGTAATCGAAATGGGTGGTAATCGTGCCGCAGTTCATATCGTTGGCCGGGTGCTGGATGGGCGTAAAGAAATGCACGTCCATATCGCGGGGCACAACCATGATGCCGGCAGGGTGCTGGCCGGTTGTGGACTTAACGCCCATACAGCCATGCGCCAGTCTGTCGATATAGGAGATATGTTTCTTTATCCCCTTTTCCTCGAAGTATTTTTTGACATAGCCAAAGGCTGTCTTATCCGCCACGGTCTGAATGGAACCGGCGCGATACACGTTGTCCTTGCCAAAAAGGATTTCCGTGTACTTATGCGCCACCGGCTGATAGGTACCGGAGAAGTTCAAATCGATATCGGGAACCTTATCACCATCGAAGCCCAGGAATACGGCGAACGGAATATCGTGGCCGTCCTTAATCAGCGGCGTGCCGCAGACGGGACATTCCATATCCGGCAGGTCATAGCCACAGCCGTAGGAACCATCCGTGATGAATTTGCTGTACTGGCAATGCGGGCAGCGCCAATGCGGTGGCAGCGGATTAACCTCGGTAATGCCCGTCATGGTAGCAATAAAGGACGAACCTACGGAACCACGGGAGCCTACCAGATAGCCGTCATCGTTGGATTTTTTCACCAGGCGCTGGGCGATCAGATAGAGCACCGAGAAACCATGGCCGATAATCGGCTTAAGTTCCTGCTGCAGGCGCGCTTCCACGATTTCCGGCAGGTTTTCGCCATACATGGATTTTGCGCGGTTGTAGGACATGGATTCAATTTCCTCATCCGCTCCCGGAATCATCGGCGAATACAAATCGTCCGGAATGGGCTTGAACTTCTCAATCATATCGTTGATTTTCCGGGGATTGGTTACCACGGCTTCATAGGCCGCTTCCTCGCCCAGATAGGAAAATTCAGCCAGCATTTCCTCGGTAGTGCGCAGGTAAAGGGGCGGCTGGAAATCAGCATCCTTGAACCCCTTGCCCTTCATGATAATTGCCCGATAAATGCTGTCCTCCGGATTGAGAAAATGCACGTCACAGGTGGCAACGAGCATTTTACCCAGCTTCTTCGCCAGTTCGGCTACCTTGAGATTGATGTTGATTAAGTCTTCATCCGTGTTGATGTTGGGGAATTTATCTTCCCGTTTCAAGAAGTCATTGTTATGAATGGGCTGGATTTCCAGATAGTCATAGAAGGACGCAATCTCGATGAGCTGCTCCTCGCTCTGCCCTTCCACAATTGCCCGGATAAGTTCGCCCGCTTCACAAGCCGAGCCAATGATGATGCCATCCCGATATTCCTCAATGATATTCTTGGGCAAACGCGGACGGTTTTTATAGAAGTATTTTACATGGGATAACGACACCATTTGATAGAGATTGCGCAAGCCATTGGGATTCTTCGCCAGGAAAATAATATGATTGGCCCGTTTCTGCGTGTAATCCTCTCCCGTAAGGTATCCTTCCATGCCATAGATAATCTTGATATTGAGTTTCTCTGCGGTCTTGGCCGCATCCGGATAAGCCTGCACCACACCATGGTCGGTGATGGCAATGGCCGGCCAGCCCCAGCTGTCAGCCGTTTTAATGAGGTCTTTTACAGATACCACAGCATCCATATCGCTCATGGTCGTATGGGCATGAAGTTCCACGCGTTTAACCTCGGCATTATCCTCGCGCTTCTTGATTTCCTTCTTGGCTAAAGAATCCACGAAGACCACATACTCATTCATGTAGGTATCAAAGCGCACGGAACCCCTGATGCGGACAGCCATGCCCTCCTTGAGCTTGCCCATGATTTCGTCGAAGTCTTCTTCCTGACCATTGCGGCCCTTGCCGGGCTTAAAGAACTTCTTGCAGGCAATGCCGTCCGATTCATCCGACAGGCAGAACGCCAGCATCTTGGTACCGGTCTTGAATTCGATGGTCTTGAGGCCGGAACCAGCACCTTCGCCAATAAAGCCTTCCAAGATAACGCTCTTGGTTTCCCCATCCAAATCGGCAATCAGCTGACTCTCGCCCATGATACTGCGACCAAAGATGGTATTGCCAGCCCCTTGCACCACCACGGGTTTGGAAAAGTCTTCCCGTTTCTTGACTGGTGCCTTGGGCTTTGCCTCTTTTTTCGGTGCAGATACGGAAACCGCCGCAGAATCCGCCTTGATTTCCGCCTGCTTTTCAGCCACGCGCTCCTTATGGAGAGCCGCTTGATATTCTGGCGTATTAAAGCTGTCATCCACGGAAAGGTTCTGCAGGACCTCATCGCTGGCCTCACAAGTTACCGGACAGCGATAGCCCAACAAGTCCTTAATCGCCCGCCCCATCATCTGCGTCACACCATGTGCCCGCATGATTTCACCGCCAAGCTCACCGGGAACTTTGATGGTGAGCTTGCTGCCGTCTACCACATACTTAGAGCGCTTCAACAGCTGAAATACGGTCGGATTATCTTCCGCCACCACTGTTACGAGCTGCGGCCATACCTTGCTGATACCGTCTTCAATATCAATGATATCCTGGTAGAATATAACCCGCTGCAGATTACACTTGCCCTTAATCTGCTCCGCCGCCCGCTGTAAAAGGCTGTCAGGAATCAATGTCTGACTGGTCAGGGCAATTTCCCAAAGGCTCTCTTTGACACTGACTTCCACATGACGAATTACAGCATTCTTTAACAGGGTCTTATCCTCGTCATCCAACGTCATCCCCTGTACCAACTGCCAAAACATATTCTCTTGTTGCGGAACAATACGGTACTTCTGCATAAACTGCCTTTCTTTTTTACTCAGGATAAAGCTCCCGGTACTTCTTGCGGTCGCCAATAACCTGTCTTACATATTCCCGCGTTTCCTTAAACGGAATCGCATCAATATCATGGAAGGAATAACTCCAATCCTTTTCCTTCATCCAATTCTTCACATTGCCACGGCCAGCATTATAGGCCGCCAAGGCCAGCACATCATTGCCCTTAAATTCCCGCTGCAATTCCGCCAGATACCATGTACCATAACGGATATTCCGGTCCGGCTCGTGGAGATTTTCCAGACTGTAACTCTTATCACCAATCTGTCCGGCAATCCACTCTGCCGTGTCGGGCATCAGCTGCATAAGACCAACAGCCCCTCGGTGAGACAGGGCCGTATGCTTAAACTTACTCTCGCTTTTGATAACTGCTGCGGTCAGATTGCTGTCCACATGATAGATTTCCGCATATTTCATCACCGTATCATGGTACGGATATACATAAAAATACTTCCGCTGTACCGGCTCAAATTGCAGTACAAAAAACGCACTAACACTTACGAGTAAAATAAATAAAGCAACGCAAAAGCAGGTTGCCATGCGTCGCTGAATACGCCGATTCTGCTGGACCCTGTCACGAAATCCCTGCATGGGTCCACTCCTTCCAAAGTTTTTCTGCCTGCTGGAAACTTTCTTCCAGACTGCCACTATTATCAATAAAGGTATCTGCCCGCTTTTTCTTCTCACTAAGCGGCATCTGGGCGGCAATGCGCCCCTGGGCCTCCTCTTCCGTATAGCCATTGCGCCGCATCAGGCGCGCAAGCTGGGTAGCCTCATCGACAAATACCAAACAATTCTCCTCTGTCATTTTATCCCATCCGGTAACGTGCGCCAAAATAGGGTGTGTATGGTCATTAAGCCACTGCCGCTCCGTTTCATCAGCGAAAACCTTGCAGCCAATCGCCCGGCGGTCAAGCGTACCATCCGGTTGCAGTATCTCCTCGCCAAAATGCTGCACATAAATCTTATAGAGCACGCGTTTGGGCTTGGACAGATGATGAGCAATGGCGTCCACATTTAAGACCGCTGCCCCCTTTTCCCGAAAGAATTTGGCCATGGTGCTCTTGCCGCTGGCAATACCTCCGGTGAGGCCAATAATCCGCGCCATCATCCAACCTCCTGACACTTGGGACAAAAATGCGTCCCTCTCCCGCCCACAGTTATGCGCTCAATAACCGCACCGCAATTGCGGCACTGCGCGCCCTTGCGTCCGTAGACATAGAGATGTTCCTGATGGCTGCCCTTGCCGCCTTCACCATTTTGATAATCGCGGAAGGTCGTACCGCCATCGGCAATCCCAGCGGCAATTACCTTATTCACGCTTTCCCATAATCTGCTGCATTCTGCCTGCGTCAGGGAATTGGCCGGGCGCAGGGGATGAATCCCCGCCAAAAACAAGGCTTCATCGGCATAGATATTGCCAATGCCGCCAATGTATTTCTGATTGAGCAGGAAGGACTTTATCGCCACTTTCCGCTGCTTAGCGGTCTTATAGAGATATTCTGCCGTAAATTCTGCCGACAGTGGTTCCGGCCCCATTTCAGCCAAGCCTTTCAGCATCCCTAATTCCTGCGGCTTAAGGCCATGAATCGTTCCTAATGTGCGGGTATCGCCATAGACGAGGCTGGCGCCATCCTGCAAATGGAATATCACCCGCGCATGATGGTCGCTTGTCTCGTCCGTAGGTTCATAGACGAGCCGCCCCGTCATGCGTAGATGAAAGACCACCTTACTGTCATTATCCAGCTCCATGAGCAGATACTTGCCCCGACGGTTCATGCTCTTGATGGTTCTGCCTGTAACGAATGCGCGGAAACCTTCCACATC
>CADBYQ010000077.1:0-3540 GCA_902798865.1 Pseudoselenomonas ruminantium
GCGGGCCAGCTCCGTGCGCTTCGGCCCCATGCTCTTCGAGGTACTGCGCTTCCCGGTCATCCGTGCCCATATCGCGGATTACGTGCGCGTCGAGGGCCTGGAGAAGCTGCAGCAGGCAATGAAAGAAGGCAAGGGCGGCATCACTTATGATAACAAGGACCTTAAATATACGGTCAATCAGGTAACCCTGAAGGAAATCGATCTTGGCGGTTGGAACGGTGAGGGCACGAACGTACCGAACGGCTGGACGAAGAATCCCGCGGGTATCACCGTCAAGACAGAGAATATGGGTCAAGTATCGCTGGCGGCCGGTACGAGCAAGGAAATTCTTACGGCAGACAATGACTATTTTGACAAGGTAACCATCAGCGGGCCAAACGGTTATAAACCCTATGACTTTAGCGAGGAAGAAATAGACGGCGTGAAGCTGGTTGGAGCGCAGTCGAAGGGTGTCACGGTAAATGCGAATAAATCTGCCCTGATTTACGCAGTGGGCAAGATGGATGTAAAAAATATTTCCCTGGGCGAACGGGCATGGGGAACGACGCGCACCGTAAGTACGGATTATGATTTTGCAGGAACAGATACCATTGATGCGACGAATTTTGCATTCAAGCTGACGCAGGAAGACAGTGCCAATCTGGCTGCCGGCCAGAGCACGGTATTGCTTAACGGAGCGGCAAATCTGGCTGCCGGCAAAGAAGTGACCAATGCAGCACGCCAGCAGACCGTTGGCTATAACACGGGTAATGGCACCACGCTTTCCGGCACACTTTCCGGTACGGTTTCCACAGCAGACGGAGCAATCAACTACACCGTGGACAGCATGACGCTGGACAAGGTTGACCTGTCCGGCTGGGATAGCAATAAGGAGGCCGCTGCTGTACCCGGGGGCTGGACTCAGGGAACAACGATTTCGGTAATTGGTGAAACATTCAATCCACCGGTAAAACCGGCAGCAGCAGTGCTGCCTATCCTGACGACGGATACGGAAGGGTATTTTGCCAATGCCGCAATTGCTGACAATATCGCCTACAAGGCCGTTGAAGGCGGATTCCATGAACAGGTTGGCGGGGTTACGCTGGAAGGACAGCAGTCCAAGGGTGTGAAATCCGAGGGGAAAAACCTTGTCTATGCGGATAACCGAAGCATAAACAGCATCACCCTGGGAACCGTCACCTATGAAAAGGATGCCATAGTCATCGATGGCAGCAGCAGTGCCTATGACTATTCCGGCGCAGCAACCCTGAATACGGCTAATTTTGCCGTGGACATGACTACTGCTCAGGCGCAAAACAGCAAAGCAGGCGACGTAATGACGCTGGTAAAGGGCAACGCAACCATGCCGGCACTCACAGTAGAAGAAACCGGCAAAATCACCAAAGAATATACCTATAATCCGGCTGGTGGCATGACGGTAGATGCGACCCTTAAAGGCAGTGCAGCCGTCAAGGATAACAACGTCATCTACACAATCAATGAGAACAAGGCTTCCAATATCGCCATCAACAGCGCAGCCTGGGCGAACACCTACAACCGTCCGGATACGGAAAGTGAGTATAAGGAAGCGGTTGTAGATACGAATAATATCACCTTCACCGGAGTAGAAAAACTGTCCAAAGGCGAGGAAATGACGCTGGTCAATAACTTTGGTGCAGGGATTTATAAAGTTGAGGGCGGTGTTTTTGCACTGGATAATGGCGCGACCGGTATCGGCCATGCCTACTGGAAAGATGGCCAGCTTTACTACAGCGTTGACCTTGGCAGCGATGAAACGGGCGTATCCAAGGATGCCATTGACGAAAGCAGCGCAGCCGTAAGCGGCGAGACGAAGACCGGCAATGTAATCGGCGGCGAAGCAACGGGCGATGGTGTGGCAAGAGCAAATCAGGCTGGTGTTACGGGCGCTGTAATCAAACGCAATGCCGATGGCACCGGCGGTGATGTAATCGGCGGCCTCAGCGAGAAAGGTACTGCCGAAAAGAATACGGCAACGGTCAAAGATAGTACCGTGGAAGGCAATGTCTACGGTGGCAGAAGCTATCTGGGCGCTGTTTTGGGCAATACGGCCAATGTCACGGGCGGAACAGTAGATGGCAATGTCTACGGAGCCAGAACCGATGGCAAAGATATGGCTGCAGATACGAACACGGTACTGCTGGATGGCGGAGCTGTGGTCAATGGTGGCGTCTTTGGCGGCTACAGTGCAAATGGTTCAGCTACGGGCAATACCGTGACCATCAAGAATGCCTTCATCCGGGATTATATCTATGGCGGCAAGAGCAAGAATAAATCTGAAAACGACCAGGTATTCTTTGAAGACGGTTCCGTACTGGGGATCATTGGCGGTGGCTGTGTAGAAGCGGTGAATAACACTACCGAACTGAATGATGGCATGGTCAGAGAACACATTTTCGGCGGCTTTGCCGATAAGACGGCTACGGGCAATATCGTGAACCTTAATGGCGGTACAGTAACCGGCAGTGTAATCGGCGGCTATGCGGCAGATACGGCAGATGGCAACACGGTTTACCTGAGCGGCGGCACGGTACAGGGCACGACCATTACCTCCAATGTATTGGGTGGTATCACCATCCCCGGTGGCGTCTATGGCGGCTATACCTCCGGCACGGGCACTACGCAGAACAACAGCGTATACCTCTACAAAACGGCAGATGTAGCAAACACCAGCCTCTACGGCGGCAACAAAGAAGCCACGGGCAACAATCTTTACGTCGGTATGCTGCTGAAAGATGGCACGCCCTCGGCATGGACCGGCGGCAGCCAGAGCACGCAGAACATCACGAATTTTGAAAACATCAACTTTATTGCAGTACCCTGGAGCACGACGCAGGCTGCATTGACGATTACGGATGGTACGAACAGCGACCTGTCCATGAGCAATGTATCTGCCGCACAGGTAGCCTTTACGGGCGTAAAGAGCCTGAATACGAACGATACCATGACCCTTCTGGACCAGAGCAACGTGGCTGCTGACAAGCAGGCAACCAAGGTCACGGCAAACTCCAAATTCACTGTGGGCAATGCCGTGGAAGGTACCGGCATTCTGTCCCGTGATGCCAAAGGCAATGTCCTCTACAAAGTAGAAAGCGTCTCGGGCAACGAACAAACGCACAACACCGTGATGGGCGCAGCTGCAGCCATGACGGCGCTGACGGCAGGCAATGACTTCATCGGTGCAGCCACCGAAGGACTGTCCCTGAAAGAAAACATCGGCGACGATGGTGTGGGCTGCTATGCCAAGATTGGCAGAAGCCATATGAAACAGGAGACGGGCAGCCATGTAAACGTCAATACGTGGAATGCTATCCTGGCTCTGGGCCACAAGAATGTGCAGAAAAAATCCACGGTGGAATATGGTGCATTCTTCGAATATGGCAAGGGCAACTATGCGACGAGCAACAATGGCCTGCGTGGCGATGGCTCGGTGGATTACACCGGCGGCGGTCTGCTGGGTAAATGGAAAAAGGATAACGGCTTCTATGTGGAAGGCAGCTTCCGTGCAGGGCGCGTTCATGA
>CADBYQ010000077.1:3634-13231 GCA_902798865.1 Pseudoselenomonas ruminantium
GTGGTGGATGTCTATGGCAAGTATATCTACAACCGCAAGAACGGCGTAGACTTCACCGTAAATGGTGATGACTACAAGCTGGATGATGTGACCAGTCAGATTTTCCGCATTGGTGCACGATACACCATGAAGCGGGAAAAATGGAACTTCTACGGTGATGCAGCCTATGAGCATGAACTGGACGGCAAGGCCAGCGGCCGCGTCAATGGTGCAGGCATTCGAGGCGTAGACACCAGCGGCGGCAGCTTCCGTCTTGAACTGGGTGCAGAACTCCGCCCGGACAACAAGACGCCCTGGAGCCTGAACCTGAATGTGACGGGCTACGCAGGGAAGAAACAAGGAGTGCAGGGAGGAATCAGTCTGAAGTATATGTTCTAATGATGAGGTAACATAAAAAACCGGCAGGCTGCATTGGCAGCCTGCCGGTTTTTTATTCATTTCTTTTCTTTGCGGTCTTTAGCGCGCTTTTTAGCGGCTTCTTCCTTGGCCTTTACCTTGTCGCTGATTTTCTTTTCCTGCTGGAACTTAGCGTAATCCACGCCCATGCTAGCCAGTTTGTGTTTGATGGCCATCATCGGGTGGGACAAGAACATGCGCTTCTGGGTGCCGTTCATAATGGCCATGAATTCCTGTGCCTGTTTGGCGCCAAAGCACATAGCGGCGCGGTCGCAGCGGTCGCAGATGGGTTTGGTGATGCCGTAAGGACAGCGGTTCATCTTGGTCATCACTGTGGCCAGCAGGGCTGTGCACTTGGGGCAGAGCTTGTCGTCTTTGGTGTCATGGTGTTTGTGGCAGTAGAGGCCGAAGGTCTTTTTGATGTTTTCCTTTTCTTTCGGAATATTGTTTTTAATTTCTACCGGCTTGCGCTTGGGCAGAAAACGTGAAAAAATGCTCATTGTCGTATCACCTTTCGATTATGGATATATAATACACCCTTTTATTTTAATGGCATTTTAAGAGAAAAGCAAGGGCGCGGGCAATGAACTCTTGACCTGCCGCTGTTTTTTAGTATAATTTAATATGTAAGATTGTATTTAGCAAAGAATTGAGGGTGGAGAAAATAGAATTCATGAAGGCGCATGGTAAACTGATTACCAATATACTGGTCGTTCTTTTGGTCGTTTTGGCCGTTTACACCAAGCTGCAGGAAAATGGCATGGAGTCCCTGTTCAAGCTGACGGATTTGTACATTTTGGCAGGGGGCATTTTGGGGCTGCTGGTGATTCGGTTTATCGGTAAGCGCAAGAAATAAGCTGCCATAATGAGGTACGGCGGCATTAAGGAGGCCGAGATGGCAGACCAGCATGGCGGGAGCTTCCCCACCGAAATGGGCGGGATGCAGGCACAGTCCCTGAAAAAGATATTAAGCAACACAATCAATACAATTGAAGATAATAAGTCACAAATTTTTGAAATCTATGAGACAGCCCGTTCGGAAGTGGAAAGCAGCCGTAAATTGTTAGAGGATTTGCGGGAACAGACCCGGCAGAACATTGACCGTGTGGATGCCCTGTCCAAGCAGGAGCAGCAGGAAAAACAGCGGTTGGTTAAGGTCAGCAGCAACTTTCAGAATTACTCGGAAGAAAAGGTGCGGGAAAGTTATGAAGCTGTGAAAAATGTTCAGGTATCTCTAGGGATAGAACGGGAGAAGGAAGCAAATCTCCGTTCCCAGCGGGATAAACTGGAGCTGCGCTTGCGAAACCTCCAGGTCATGCTAGCACAGGCTGAACATTTGGCACTGGCGGTTGGCTCCGTATTATCGTATTTGAGCACGCAGGTCAATGGCGTAATCTGGAAAATTGAGGCTGTACAGAAGGAAAAATTTGTCGGGGCACGGATTATCAAGGCGCAGGAAGAAGAACGCTATCGTATTTCGCGGGAAATCCATGATGGCCCGGCACAGGATTTAGCGAATTTAATCTTTCAGACATCCATTGCCGAAAAATTGGTGGACTTTGACCCGGACGAGGCTAAGCGCACCATGCAGGAACTGCGTCAGCAGATGCGGGACTGCCTGGGCAGTGTGAGGGAAGTCATCTTTGATATGCGTCCTATGGCCTTGGATGATATAGGCCTTGTGGCAGCGCTGAATCAGCTTATTGGCCGTATGGCGGCACGTGGGACGCTGGCCATTGATTTTTCGATGGACGGCAAGGTTTATGATTTGCCCAAACATGTAGAGATTGCTATTTTCCGCATAGTGCAGGAGTCGCTGAATAATATCTGCCATCATGCAGAGGTGGATAAGGCAAAAGTGCGGCTGCTGTATGCACCAACCTCTGTGTCGGTTTTGATTGAGGATAGCGGCAAGGGTTTTGACCCTGAGGCCAAACCCGAAGCCTTGGATGAAAATGGTGAGCCGCTGCCGCCGGAACTGGCGGAGGCGCATAACCATTTCGGGCTGATGGGCATGAAGGAACGTGCCCGAATCATTGGTGCGGAACTGAGCATTACGTCCTCGCCGGGCGCGGGGACGCGGGTGCATTTGCGTGTCCCACTGCAGATACCGCAGGATGAGACAAAGGATGTAAAAGTGGTGAAGACTCCCGAAAAAAAGGGAAGAGGTAAATGACTGTAAAGCAAAATCAGTTGCGAGCGCCGGTAGCGGAGGCCATGAAAGCCTACGCGGGAGACGGCGCTCTCGCATTTCATACGCCGGGGCATAAGCAGGGGCTGGGCGCACATCCACTTCTGCAGGAACTTATAACCCCGCAGGGATTGAAAGAGGAAGTTTCCCTGATGGAGGAACTCGATGACCTCCATGAACCGACCATGAGCATAAAGGAAGCTCAGGAACTTGCGGCGCAGCTTTATGGAGCCGATGCCGCTTATTTCATGATTAACGGCACGAGTGGGGCCATTCATGCGATGATTATGGGGACGCTGAGTCCTGGGGATACGGTGCTCGTACCCCGCAATGCACATCGCTCCATGATTGGTGCGTTGATTCTGGCCGGTGTTACGCCGGTTTACATTCAGCCCCGCATTGATGAAAAATTGGGTATTCCCATGGGGCTGCGCTTAAAGGATATCGCAGCGGCGGCGGATAACCATCCGGAGGCGAAAGCCCTGCTGCTCGTCTATCCCACCTATTACGGAGTAACCATCGACCTGGCGGCTGTGGCCGACTTTGTGCACAGCCGTAAATTGCTGCTGCTCGTGGATGAAGCCCATGGCCCCCATTTAAAATTCAGCAACAAACTGCCCCAGCAGGCATTGGATGCTGGCGCGGATATGGCAGCACAGAGCACCCATAAGATTTTGGGCTCGATGACGCAGACCTCCATATTGTTGGCGCGTTCGGCCCGCGTGGATTTGGAGCGGGTGCGCTCGGCGGCAAGTCTCTTGCAGTCCACGAGTCCTAATCAGCTGTTATTGGCGTCACTCGATATTGCCCGTCTGCAGATGGCCGAGCAGGGCGAAGAATTGGTGAATCGGGCGGTGAACCTCGCGGAAAAACTGCGGCAGGAAGTTAATGCAATTCCGGGGCTTTGGAGTTTTGGGGCAGATGAACTGCCGGAGGGCGAAGGGCTGGATTTAACCAAGGTCACGGTAAGTGTCCGGGGGTTAGGCATTACCGGCGTGCAGGCCGAGTCCATTCTGCGCCATCAGTATAAGATTCAGTGTGAGCTGTCCGATGCCTATAATCTGCTCTTTATCATCTCCTATGCAGATACGGAAGCGCAGGTACGGATTTTGACCAAAGCTTTGCAAGGGGTGGCTGAACAGTTCGTTGGAGCGCAGAAACTTACTCTGCCCGTGGAGATTCCGCCGGTACCTTCTTTGGGGCTTGAACCGCGGGCGGCTTTCTTTGCCGGGCGGGAGACAATCGACTTTGAGGCGGCGGCCGGCTGTATTGCTGCTGAACAGGTGATGTTCTATCCGCCGGGAATTCCCATATTGGCGCCTGGTGATGTGATTGAACCGGCGTCCATGTACTATATCCGCAGTATGCAGCAGTTGGGGCTGAAAGTGGTTGGCCCTGCAGATACGACACTCAAAACCATCCAAATTGTGAGGGAGTTTAGCAGATGAAAGGCAAGTTAATCATAATCGAGGCTGGCGACGGCAGCGGCAAGGCAACACAGACCAAGGCACTCTACGACCATCTGAAAGCAGATGGCCATAAGGTGCACCGCATTGAATTTCCCGACTATGCCGATGATTCCTCGGCGCTCGTACGCATGTACTTAGGCGGCGCCTTTGGCGAAAAAGCAGTCGATGTAAACGCCTTTGCGGCCTCGACCTTCTTTGCCGTTGACCGCTTCGCCTCCTACCAGCGTAAGTGGCGTGATTACTATGAGGCTGGAGACATCATTCTGGCCGACCGCTATACCACGAGCAATATGGTACATCAGGCCGTAAAACTCACGGATAAGGCTGAGCGGGAAGCTTTTTTGGACTGGCTCTGGGATTTTGAGTTCGTCAAAATGGGCCTGCCGGTGCCGGATAAGGTGATTTTCCTCGATATGGCACCAGAGGTGGCCGATAAGCTCATTGCGGCGCGGGCTGAGGAAACGGCAACGAAAAAAGATATTCATGAGCGGGATACGGACTATTTGCACCGTTGTCACGCAGCTTATTTGGAATTGGCCGACAAATATAAATGGGATAAAGTCATTTGTAATGCGGGCGAAAATCCCCGCAGTATCGACGCAATTCATCAGGACGTTTACGCACTGGTGGAGCAGATGTTAAAGGAGTAAGGAGTTACCATGATAAAGGAAGTTTTGGTGGTGGAAGGCAAGATGGACGTTGTGGCCATCGACAAGGCTGTAGAAGCCGACTGCATCATCACCGAAGGATTTAATCTCAAGAAACAGGCATTAAAAAATATCGAGCAGGCCTATAAAAAACGGGGCATCATCATCCTGACCGACCCGGATTCGGCCGGTGAGCGGATTCGCAGCTATCTCACTAAGCGCTTCCCAAATGCCAAGCACGCCTTTGTGCCGGTGGAAGATGCCACGGACAATGACGATATCGGCATCGAACAGGCTAAGCCCGACGCCATTCGCAAGGCCTTGGAGAAAGTCCGTACCATGGACTGGGAGCCGACCAATAATTTCAGCGGGGCAGATTTAATCGTCAATGACCTGTCCGGCGCAAATGCTGCCGCCAGCCGCCGGGCAAAACTGGGCGCGAAGTTAGGCTTGGGCTTTGCCAATGCCAAGACCTTTTTGAAGCGGCTCAATCACTATGGCGTGACGCGGGAAGAATTTGAACGTGCCGTAGCGGAACTGAATGCAGAAGGGGAGGAAAACGCATGAGCGAAAAAGCCATACAGCCGAAAATTGCCAGCCGGGAAGTGACGACCCATATCCTCAAGGCCTTTGGCCTTCGCATGAGCAAGAAACTGGGACAGAACTTCCTGATTGATGCCGGCATCGTACAGGGCATTGTGGATGCGGCGCAGATTGAGGAAGGCGACCGCGTGTTGGAAATCGGTCCCGGTATCGGCACGCTGACACAGGGCCTGGCCGAAGCCGGTGCTGATGTGACGGCGGTGGAACTCGATAAGAAACTGCCGGCGGTTTTGGCCGAAACCCTCAAAGGTTACGACAATGTACGCATTGTGCCGGGCGATATCCTCAAGGTCAATATTCCCGAAATCATGGGGGATAAGCCCTTCAAGGTGGCGGCAAACCTGCCCTACTACATCACTACGCCGATTTTGATGGCGCTCCTTGAACGTCATTTGCCGATTACGCATATGGTCACCATGGTACAGAAGGAAGTGGCTCTGCGCATGGTGGCAAAGCCGGGCGGCAAGGATTACGGCGCTCTGTCGGTAGCCGTGCAGTATTACACCGAGCCGGAAATCGTGCTCGATGTACCGCCGCGCTCCTTTATTCCGGCACCGGAAGTGGACAGCGTGGTTATCGCCTGCAAGGTGAGGGAAACGCCGGCTGTAGAGGTACAGGACGAAAAGATGTTCTTCCGCGTGGTTAAAGCTGCTTTTGGTCAGCGCAGAAAGACGCTGGTTAATGCGTTAAAGGGTGGCGGACTGCCTAAAGAGCAGGTGCGCGACGCCATGGAAAAAGCCAGCATTGACCCGACAAGGCGCGGAGAGACGCTTTCGCTGATGGAATTTGCACAGCTTGCGGATGCGTTTAGTGCGAAATAAACTTGCAAAAAATGCCTTAATGCTCTTGCTACTATGCAAAAAATGTTATACAATTAGGTTCGTGTATTGTATTAGGAAAATATTTCGCTAATAATAGCAGAAAGCAGGTAGGTTATGGCTGAATCAATTTGGTCCATCCTGCCGCCAGTTATCACCATTTTACTGGCTTTGTGGACAAAGGAAGTTTACATGTCCCTGATTATTGGTATCTTCTCCGGTGCCATGCTCTTTACGGGGGGCAACTTCTTAGAATCCACGCTGACCATGTTTAAGGTTATGGCGGACAAGGTGGGCGGCAATGTCAACATCTTGGTATTTTTGGTAATTCTCGGTATCTTAGTGGCGGCAATTACCCGCAGCGGTGCCACCAGTGCTTATGGTGAATGGGCGGCCCGCACGATTAAAGGACGGCGGCAGGCCTCGCTGATTACGGCACTTTTGGGGCTGGTCATCTTTAGTGACGACTACTTCAACTGCCTGACCGTAGGTACGGTTATGCGTCCGGTGACGGATAAGTTCAAGATTTCCCGCGCCAAGCTGGCCTACATCATCGATGCTATGGCAGCACCTATCTGCATTATCGCACCGGTGTCGAGCTGGGCAGCGGCTGTTGGTTCGTCTCTGCCGGAAGGTTCGGAGATTGATGGTTTCTCGCTGTTTATCCAGACGATTCCGTTTAACCTCTATGCCTGGCTGACGCTTATCTTCCTGTTCTTCATCATTTGGACGGGCAAGGACTTCGGTGCGATGGCACACGAGGTCAAGCGTAGCAATGAGCATTTTGAGATTCCCAAGGAATATCAGGAAAGTGGCGAAGTGCACAAGGACCAGCAGGGCAACGGCCAGATTATCGACCTGATTCTGCCGCTTCTGGTGCTGATTGCGGCCTGTGTTTACGGCATGCTCTATACCGGCGGAATTCACGAGGGCAAGAGCATCGCTGAGGCGTTTGCGGATTGTGATTCTTCCAAGTCCTTGGTGCTGGGTTCCTTTATCGCCTTTGTATTTACCGGCCTTCTCTACCTGCCACGCAAGGTTATTTCCTTCAATGCCTTCTGTGACAGCTTCGGCTGGGGCTTCAAGGCTATGACGCCGGCTATCTTTATTCTCTGCCTGGCCTGGACGCTTTCGGGCATTTGCAGTGATAAGTATTTGAACTTGGGCGGTTTTGTCGGTGGCATTGTCAGCGCGAATGCGACTCTGATTATGCTTTTGCCGCCGATTTTCTTCCTCGTGGCTATTGGGCTGGCCTTTGCGACCGGCACGAGCTGGGGAACTTTCGGGATTCTGATTCCCATTGCGGTCGCTGTAGTGGGCAATGACCCGCAGATGCTGACCATCTGTGTGGCGGCGATTCTTTCCGGTGCGGTAGGTGGCGACCACGCTTCACCGATTTCCGATACCACGATATTGGCGTCAGCCGGTGCGCAGTGTGACCATTTGGACCATGTGAGCACGCAGCTGCCCTATGTGATGACCGTGGCCGCCTGCTCGCTGATTGGCTATGTGGTGGACGGTTTTACCGGCAATGGCTGGATGGGGCTGGGCACAGCATTTGTGTGTCTCTGTGTGGCCATGGCGGTTATTTCTGCCAAAGTAAAATCTTTGGACAAGTAAAGAATGTTTTATAGCAGTGAATTTTGCCGTTCACTGCTATTTTTTATGCTGCTGGAAAACGCCGTTATTGACAGACTTTCTTGACAAATTACATAATTCGTATTAATATTAGCATTGGATTTAAATATATTTGGGAACAGGTGTCCTACGGACTTAATAGGGAATCCGGTATAAGCCGGAGCGGTCCCGCCACTGTAAGGTGGAGTCCTGCACAATATGTCACTGGGGTAGAAATGCGTACCTTGGGAAGGCGATGCAGGATGATGAAACCGAGCCAGGAGAACTGCCTGTTCTGACATCACCGTGATGCGAAATTTCGTGTCGTGCCTGCGAGCGATGGGTAGGGGATTGAATCTAAGCGTGGGGACTTTGTGCGCAAGTAGAGGGCAATCTATCTGTATTCGCAGATGGATTGCCCTTTTTGGGTGTGCGGGTTTTCACAAGACAAGAGGAGGCTTTGCTATGAGTAATGAAACTGGCGAGCTGGATTTGCAGGCCATCTTAAAAAAGGCCGAGCAGCAGACAGACTTTCCGGATGTGCCTTTGGACGAGTTCACTCCGCCGACTTATGAGGAGTGGAAAGAGGCCTGTATCACCCTGCTCAAAGGGGCGCCCTTTGACAAGAAGATGTATACCAAGACCTATGAGGGCATCACCTTCGACCCTATGTACTTCCGCAAGGACACGGAGGACATCCTGCCCAAGGAGTCCTTCCCGGGGATGGGGGACTATTTGCGTGGTGCTCAGCCCAGCGGGTATGTGGGCAAGCCCTGGGGGATTGCCCAGGTCTGTGATGAAACCCTGCCGGAGGAAAATAACGAGCTTCTGCGCCATGAACAGGAGAAGGGCTCGACCATCTATCATATCAAACTGGACAGCGCGAGCTTAAAGGCCGAAGATGTACGCAAGGCCGCTGCTCCTGGGGACGAGGGCGTGTCGGTGACGACTTTGGACGATATGCACACTCTGCTGAATGGCTTGAAGCTCGATAAATATCCCGTTTATCTCTATGCCGGGGAATCGGCGCTGCCGATGTTGTCGCTCTTTGCCGGAGCGCTGAAAGCATCCGGGCAGGATTTGACGAAAATCCGCGGCATTGTCGGTGCTGACCCGTTGGGGGAACTTACGGCTAAGGGCAAAAACAGCAAGGATAGCGAAAGCCTTTACTGCGATATGGCCAAGTGTGCCAAGTGGGCGGTGAAACATGCACCGGGACTTAAAACGGTATTTGTGCGCAGTGATGTGTACAGCCGTGGCGGGGCAAATGATGTGCAGGAATCGGCTTATACGCTGGCTACGGCTGTGGCATACCTGCGTGCCTTGCTTGAACGCGGCCTGACGATAGACGAAGCGGCCGGGCAGATAATGTTTGGTTTCTCCATGGGGGCAAACTTCTTCCTGCAGATTGCCAAACTGCGCGCTCTGCGTCCGCTTTGGGCACAGATTGTGGAAGCCTTTGGCGGCAGTAAGGACGCGCAGCGCATGCATATTCATGCAAGACCGGCGCTGTTCTTTAAGACCGTCTATGACCCCTATGTGAATATGCTTCGCAACACCACGGAAATTTTCTCCGGTGTCGTGGGCGGCGTGGACTCCTTTGAAAGCTCGCCCTTGGATGAGCCCATCCGCAAGGGGGATGAATTCTCCCGCCGCATTGCGCGGAATGTGCAGATTATTTTGCAGGAAGAATTTGGCCTCTTGCAGCCGATTGACCCGGCTGGTGGCTCTTGGGCGGTGGAAACGCTCACGAAGCAGATGAAGGAAAAAGTCTGGGCAGAGTTCCAGGTTATCGAGGGCAAGGGCGGCATGCTCGCCGCTTTGCAGGAAGGTTATCCGCAGAGCGAGATTGCGAC